>WRIA01000063.1 GCA_009782975.1 Clostridiales bacterium | reverse complement strand
CCCAATTTGTTTTCGGGTAAAACGAGCAGCGCGCCGTACCATTTGCGGGTGTCTTTTCTGCGAAAGACCGCGTTTTTAGGGGATCGCTGCCACAAAAATTCCAGCTCGCCGCCATAGGCGTGCCGCACATACTCAATGACTTTCTTTGCCTGCTCGCTTTTGAAAACATCCGGCTCGAAGCAAAGTTCGGATATTTCTTTAAGTACGCTTTCGTAATCGGCCCGTACCTTGCCCACAAAGGGTCCGCAAGCCCCCGCTGCCCGGTGCAGCACATATTCCTCATTTAAAAAAGGATCGGCCACCGTTGCGCTTACCGTTCCCTTTTCCGATAGGGTAACGGTCATCTTTAACTGGCCTTCCGCAATATCCGTTATATATGTATATGCGCCGTTTTCCGCGGCAAAACCGAAAAGCAACAGTTTTTTTGTGTTCAGTTTTCTGTTTTTAAACAAGGTATCGTACATATACGCACTTCCCGCTGTTTTTTGGCTGTTAAGCTATTGCTGTGCTTTGCTCTTTTTGCGCAGCTTTAACAAAACGCCCCTCTTTTCGGCCAGTTCCTCCATAAGGCGGGTGGCGGCGGCCGCTTTAGCCTTCAGGGTGGCTTCCGGTCCGGTTTCATCCATAAGCCGGGCCAGTAGCGTATTTATGTCTTCCAATTCCAGCAGATTGACGGCCAGGCAAAAAAAGCCCTTTTTTCTTCCGTCATCATAGCCTTTCAATAAGGCCGCCAGCGCCCCGGCTTTTTCCTCCAGCCCGGCCTTGTAGGCCTCCAACCCCTCTCGCTTTGCTTTTTGCATATCCTTAAACTGGTTTTTATGTGTGATGAAGGAATCGGATAGATCCGCGCCCGTATATTTTTTGCAGGGGAATTCCGCGCACAAAAAGCAATATTCAAGGCCCTTGCGCCCACAACAGGACAACACGCCGCAAGATGGATGCAAGGCCGAAAATCCGCTGCCCGCACAACCGGGGCACCTGGAGGGGCCGGCGGTGTAATAGCGGGGGCACAAGCCGCAATTAAGCCCGCAAGCCGAAAACAAAGGGTATTCTCTTGCAAGGTATTCCATTTTACCCTCCCGCAAGCCGGTGCGTATAGATTATGGTAAAGCGGCTCACCTTATAAGCGTATCCAGATCCTTGATAGAAACATCCATTCTTTTGGAGGTTTCCGCAAGGGATAATCCGGAATCCAAAAAGCGTTTTACGACCATTTTCATGGATTCGCCCACCTCAATGATATGCCCGTCAATATCATAAAAACGGATCGTACGCTGCCCCCAGGTTTGTTCCATAACATCGTGTAAATAGTGGATTTCGGGATATTGCCGTAGCTTATGCAAAAAGCCATCAAAATCCTCTTCTTCAAAATAAAGCTCTACATTGTTGGCCTCTTTAGGCACTTTTTCTTTTAAGATGTTAACAAGCCGTCCAAAATCCTCCTGCAAGGATAAGCCGCAGGTAAAACTTATATTTTTTCCGTAGTCCTGATAGATTTCCAGCCCGAATATATCCTGATAAAACTTTTTGGATAAGTTTATATCGCTTACAGATATTACGGCGCCTATATATTTCATTTCGCTCCCCCCTTTTTGTCTTGGATAAACAAAAACAGTATGGCACAAAACCGTACGCGCCGTTAAACATTATAACAGATAATTGTTGTCCTTATTGCCAACACGCAAAGAAAACAGCTTATAGGTTGCGTAACCCTCGGCAACAAAGGGTTCGGACTTACAAACTGTTTCTGCTTCCTCAAAACTTTCGGCCTTAAAAATGATCATTCCCGCTACACCGGGATATCCTTTTGTTGCTCCGGCCAGTACCAGCTTTCCGTCGTTATCCAGTTTTTTTATGTTATCCACATGCTTTAGGACCATAGCCTTGTTGATTTTGTTATAGGTCTTACCTCTTTCTATCAACATAGCATAAGTCGACAGTTCCATAATATCACCTGCCCGATAAACTGATATATTTGTGCGTACAGGGTTCCCAAACACAGTATAGCATAAAAACGCGCAAGGTTCAACAAAACCGTCCGCGCCGTGAAACATAGATGTTTCACGGATGTTTCACGTGAAACATTACAAAAAAAGCAGCCTGTGCCGGATACTTAGCCGCTTTTGTCAACAAATGTACAATGTTTCACGTTAAACATCGGCATACTTATCTTACTTCTGTACTAAAACCTGCGGCAGCTATTCATAAACGTAGGAACCGACCATACCGGGCATCAGGGGCACATATATAACTATAGCACCATCCGGCGGGGCGAATATGGCCATTTCCATATCCGGATACACAACATAGGGCGCAACATAATGCCCGTTCGCGTCCAGCGCATAGACCGATTCCCAATGTACTTCCTCCGCGTTGTTTACGCGTACATGAATATAGCCGTCGGACATTGTCTGACAGTTTATGTCTATATGGTTCGACGCCGCGTTATTGGGCGGGGCAAAAGTCGGTAATGCGGCCAAGGGCACGTCGTCCTCAAAAATGATGTTGTTTTTATCTCCCGGCAGTATGATAAGCATCAAAAGTGCGGCGGCAGCAGCTATGCCTAAGAGGGCTGTACCGCTCTTACGGCGCATATTTGTTTTCCGCGATAATACACCGGCTTGCTCTTTGGCTGCGGCATAGGAAACACGCCCTTCTTCAACGGATTTTGGCAATACTCTGGCCAAAACGGATTGATAAAACGCGTTGGAACGGGTTATGGTACCGGCCTCTTTATGCAAAGCCGCGGAAATGCGTTTTTTTTCGGAAGGCTTCATCATCTTGAGATACTCTCCTTTTACCGGCCCCACCAAGCAGCGGCTTGCCGGAGGTTTAGGCGAATATGGGTCTCAGTTTATCCGTGGCTGCCTTTAGCCCCCGTTTTACCGTGCTTTCGGAGGTGTTTAGCGCCAATGCTATCTCATGTATCTTCATATCATGGTAATAACGCATCAAAAACATTGCTTTTTGCTGTGCGGGCAGGGCGGCCAAAGCACGGTATATCTCCCTGTTTTCCTCCAACAGCAGGTAGCTTTCCGCCGGGTCATGGGCCGCGGTCTTGTCGTTGATACAGGACAGCTTATCCTCGCCCAACTCTCCCTTGGAGCGCGAGGATTTTTTTAGCATATCCACGCAGGTATTGTAGCAGATGCGGTTCAAGTAGGCCACCAGCAGACGGGGGTTTTCCAGCTTGGGCAGGGATTCGTACAACGCCATATAGGTAGTCTGTACCGCGTCCTCGGCCAGGTAGCTGTCTTGCAAAAAGGCAACGGCAAAGTATAACTGACTTTCCACCGTAGCGGCGTACAGCACCGCAAACGCCGATTCATCACCCTTTTGCGCGTTTTTAACCAGCTTGGCAAGTTGTCCGTGGGTAAGTTTTTGCATAAAACTTCCTTACATATTGTATGACTTTCTTAATGCCTGAAACGGGTCAGTTTCATCAAAAAACGTTGATACGATCATCTAAAAAACACAAGTGCTTTTTGGGGCCGGAAATTACCTAAAGACAACCGCGCAGCTATTTTATCATAGTTGCAAAATTTTTTCCATACTACAAGTTTAAAATCAAATAGTTTTGAATTTTGATTTAATTTTTGCGCCACCGAAAAAGCGGCCTGCAAGCATAAAGACCGCAATATCCATTTTTACTCCACAAACAGATAGCGGCCGCATTTTTCGCAGCGTGTGCGATCCCCCTGCACAGTGCGCTTATACAATATGGGCGTTACCATGGTGCGGCAGCCTCCGCAGGCCTGGTTGCTGTCCAGTATGGCCACCGGCGTACCGGCAAACAAAGGCTTTTGCGCTTCGTACCAGGCTAAATCCGCGCTGTTTATCTGCGCCAGCAGGGCTTCTTTTTCTACGGCCAGGGTACTCAACTCGCCTTGCCAGCCCTGACGCAACTCGTCGTAGCGCTGGTATTCCTGGCTCAAGTTCTTAAACTGTTCCTCCAAATCCTGCTTAAGCTGCCTGGCCTGCCGCAAGCCCTGTTGAAATTCCTCCTGCTTTTTGCTATGCTCCTCCGCTAGGGCGGTATTTTTTTCTTCCAGCACGCTTATCTGCGTCTGCCGAGCGTTGAACTCTCTTATATTGGCAACGCTGCCGTCATAAACGGCGGCCCGTTCCCGCTCCAGCCGGGCGTTTATATCCGCTATTTCCCTGGGCAGGGATTGTGTAAGCTTTTGCAGGGCGCTAAGCTGTTCCTGAAGCTGCAAAAGCTCTCTTTTTTGCCGCTCGAACACCGTTTTCAGATCCTGCACCCTTCGGTATTCTTCGCAGTTTTTCTGAGCGGCGCGTATGGCGGCTTCCCCCGCCTCCAGATTTTGCAGCGTATACAGCAATGTAAGCATGTATTACCTCCCGTTCCCGGCAGCAAGAATGCTCTCGATTTTATTGACCTTGTTTTGCAGGGCCGCGCGGCGTTCCCCGGCCTCGTGGCCTTCCTTGCCTTCCAACTGATCCAGCAGCGTTTGCATATCGGCCAGTTGCAGGCCCAGATATTGGGGCAACAGCGGATGTGGTTGCCCCAAAAGGCAAGGGCCAAAGGTCATCTCGTCCTCGTCAAGCTCCATAAAACCGGGTTCCGCCGCAATTATCTCGTAATAAAAGCCGTGATCAAAAGCTATATCCTCCGCCACTATACGCCAGCCGCTTTCCTGCAAATAGCGGCGCAGCATGGGCACGTTCTTTTGCGGCTGCAAGACCAGGCGCTTGCTTAAAGCAGCCACTTCGGGGGAATCCTCCAATATGTCCCGTATAACGCAGCCGCCCATACCGGCCATGGTGATGGTGTCCGCTTCGCCGGGCTCAAGCACCGTAAGGCCGGAGCCTAAACGCATATCTATCTGGCGGTTCAAGGAAAGAAGCTCCACTAATTGGCAGGCGTTATCAAAGGGGCCGCGCGCCTTTTCCGTGGCTATAACCGAGGGGCAGACACCGTTTATGACCAAATATACAGGCAGATAACTGTGATCCGTGCCTATATCCGCCGCCGTGCGGCCCGGCAAAACCAGCTTTGCCACTGCGCGCAACCTGTCGTTTAGCTTTATCTGCATGAACTACCCCCATCACAAAAATCTATGTGCCGCGCAAGGCTATACCCCGGCATCTTGCCTTTTATCCAAAATTAACAAGTCGCTATCAGAAAAGTTGGGCAAACGATAGTGGACTGCTTGATTTTATTATACAATAAAACGCGCGATAACCCAAATATTTTTTTTGATTTTCCGCATTTTTTTATATAGGCCCGCGGCTTCGGTAAGATCGGATGTTTCACGTGAAACATTGCCCGGCCCTTTCGGAAACCGAAAGCCTGTTGCCAAACAAAACTTAGCGCCAAAGCCCGTGC
>WRIA01000062.1 GCA_009782975.1 Clostridiales bacterium | reverse complement strand
CCACCAGGGCGGCGGTCATAACGCCGAAGGGTTCCGCAGAAGCGATTTCCAGGGTGGCCTTAACGGTGCCGGAGAAGCGGACGTTTTCGGTTACGTCGCTAACAAAGGCCAAGCGCTCCGTGCTGGCGGCGGTCAAGCCGGCTATATTATATATACGGGTCTCCCAAGTGGTAAGCTGAGATGCATTCAGTTTTTGGCTGCTATTCCAATTTTGCAGGTTATCCTTAAATTTCTTTTGCGTGGCGGCGGGAACTTCCAGACTTAATGTACCGGCTGCGCCGTTGCCGTCCGTATTAAGGTAGTATTTGGTGTATTCGTCCTTGGATACCGGCCAGGAATCGAAGAATTCGTATTGGCCGGTCTGGCTGCTTATAACAGAGATTTCCGGCATATCCTCAACTATATTGTTTTCTATGCCATAAAGGAAATGATCCAGCCATTTATGAGCGTTAAAGAGGAAGGGTTCGTGGGTATATATGCCGCTGTGGCCGCCACGGTGCAGAATTAGCCTTATGGGCGCGTCGGATTTTTCTTTAATGGCCCGGTAGAATTGGTCGAACTGCTTCATCTTAACGTTCCAGTCGGCCAGGCCGTGGGTCACTATTATGCCTGCTGTAACTTTATCCGCAGTGGCCAGATAGTTGCGGTCATCCCAGAAGCGGTTGTAGTCGCCGGTATCCCTATCCTGATCGATTTCCATCTGATCCATATTAAGATAGAATTGATCGCGGATGCCAATACCGAACATATTTGGGGTATTGTTGAAATAGGCCAGGCTGGAAGCAATGCCTGCGGTACTGACTCTGCCTCTGGAGAAGCAGTATTTGGCCAAAACATCGGCGTCCTCGCCTTGATAAGTGCCGGGGGCTATAACAAGGCCGTTTTCGCGGTAATAATCGTACCAGCTGGAAATAGCGGAGGCCGGTATGACGGCCTTAAGGCCTTCCACACCGGAGCAGGCCAAAGCTATGGGCAGCGTGCCGTCATAGGAAACGCCGGACATAGCCACGTTGCCGTTGCACCAATCGGTAGCTATAACTTCTTGCGTGCAGGTCTGGTCGGTATAGGCGCGGCAATTGCCATTAAGCCACTGTATAACAGCCATACCGGCTACTGTCTCGTCCACGTCGCCGCAGCTGGTATAACCGTCGGTGTAACGGTTACCGATAGAGTCGCAGGAAACCAAAGCGTATCCGCGGGCAATAAGATAGGTTACAAAACTGCTGAAATCGGTACCGTAGACAGAGGTAACTCTGGGTGCTGCTACTACAGGCATAGCGCCCCGGCTGGCCGGGATGCCCAGCTTGTCGTTGGCTTCGTCGCCCCAGGGCCATTCGGAGGCACGGGGTTTAACGCTTTCAACATCATCTACATAGGTAAAATGTCCGGTGCTTGCGTTGACCTTAAAGGGGAAAATAGAAACATAGTGATCCGGGCAGTCAACACCAGCCCCGTCTATATAGGGGCTATCCTGCATAATAACGGGAACCCGTATGCCCTCCAGGTTGGATTCCGCCGGGCGGCGAATGGTAACACGTACAAGGTCGCGCTTACCGTCGAAATCCGTGTCCAGGGGGCATTCCACATATACGGCCTCCATTATATTGCCGCTGGTGGAAAAAATGGGCATGGTGGTGCCGGTCTCCTCGCTGTACAGGTTGGGGAACTGCTTTAAGTTCTCTTGTAAGCTTTCGTTACCCACATCGGCCAGAGCCGTGGCGGAAAGGCAAAGAACCAGTGCCAGCATAAGTACAGCTGCTACAGGCCAAAAATGTTTTTTAAGATGCATTAAAAATCCCTCCAATTTAATTTTAAGTAGTTTATAATACAGTTTTTTTTCGGGGCGGCAAAAAGCATAAGCTATGTTTAGCAGGCAACACCCCTTTCCGTTCAGATAAAAATGACACAACGTGTTAATATGTTAAAGCATAATCATCATGCTATTAATAATAATAACACAAATCGGTTACATTATGGTAACATTTTTTAATTTTTTTTACAAAATTTTTTTGGTTGTTTTGACTATTTTGGTAATTGACACAAAAAAATAAACTATACAATATATATATTCGTTGCGGCATATCATTTTTTTGTGGGTAATTTTAAAAAATTAAAAAAAACCACCGTCTTACGGCGGAAGTAAAATTATCGTTTGCACAGTATTGCACAGTATTGCGCATATGATTATGTGCAATATATCGTTTTTTACGGTATGGCCCATAGCGGTAGACAGGGTATCTAAAAATTTTATACCAACCCTAAAAAGCCCTGCTGCCGCAAGGCCTCGTACAGTATTATGGCCACGGAATTGCCCAGGTTAAGGGAGCGTATATCTTTGCCCATGGGTATGCGTATGCAGCTTTCCTTATTGGCTTGCAGCAATTCCTCCGGCAGGCCGGCTGTCTCCTTGCCGAACACCAAAAAATCTCCGGCGCTGTAGGAAACTTCCGTGTAAAAGCGCCGGGCCTTGGTGGTGGCAAAAAAGAAGCGCCCCAAAGGATACTTTTGCCGCACCTCCTTAAAGCTGTCGTAATAATGCAGATCCAGATACTGCCAGTAATCCAGCCCGGCCCGCTTAAGGTGCTTGTCGTCCGTGGAAAAACCCAGCGGGCGCACCAGATGCAGGCTGCTGCCGGTAACGGCGCAGGTGCGGGATATATTGCCCGTATTATTGGGTATTTCCGGCTCTACCAGCACAATGTTCATAATATCACCCTCGTTCCTTAGCATCATAGCACCCCGGCGCGAATATTTCAACACCCAAGCGCAAATATTGATTGACAAACCGTAGTCTTTCCGCTAAACTATAGTAGTTGCGGGGTGTGGCTCAGCTTGGTAGAGCGCTGCGTTCGGGACGCAGAGGCCGAAGGTTCGAATCCTTTCACCCCGACCAGATATGCGTGTCTTGCAGGCGCGCGGCAACAATGAACATTGACGTTATAACAGCTAAAAGAATTAAAAGGCTGTCTTATGCTTATAACGTCATAGCGATTCAAAGTGGCGATCCCCAAGGTCGTTTTATTTGGCTTTTCCCAAACGCTTTGTAGCTTTGCCACCCTGCGGAAAAAATATAAGCGCCTGCCAAAAACCGGTAAAGAAAGATAATTATAAACCCCGGATGACGAGTTTAACGCAAATACGCGCAAACGGGTATTTTTAAGGGGATCGTTCATTATTTTTTGTTTAGCGGGCCTGTACCGCCGGTACAGGGCCTTGTGTTTGTTTAAGATGATTTTTAATAATATAAAGCCCTATTCTTGCGGGAAAGGATGTACTGTATGCACAGAAAAAGCTTCAAGTTCAAGATAATTATACCCACGGTAGTGATACTGGTAGCCCTGGTCGTAAGCATAAACATTTTTTTATCCATACGGTTTTCCAGCATAGGCCAGTTTTTGATAAACGAAAAATTATCCGCTATAACAAACAGCCTGGATTTTTATCTTAACGAAAGCGAAGCCAAATCCAATGTGGCGGCTACTTCCATGGCGCTAAATTCCGGTGTGATAAAGGCTGTAAGGGAACATGATACGGAGGAATTGCTGCATCTTTTTAATGTAGCGTGCAATACATACAGGATAGATTATTTTGCCATAACCGACGGCGAGGGCAACGTGCTGGCCAGAACGCACGACCCGGAAAACAAGCTGGATTCCATAGCTTATCTGCAAAACATCAAAGATTCTCTGGAGGGCAGGGTATCCTCTTATTACGAATCGGGCAATATAGTAAGGGTCTCCGTTCATACAGGGTCGCCCGTATATGATACGGACGGTACGCTTATAGGCACCATTTCGGCGGGGGTAAGGTTCGACCTGGACAGCAAGGTGGAAGATTTTAAGGGGCTGTTCAATTCCGAGATCACGATTTTTTTGGGCGATACCAGCGTTGCCACTACCATAACCAAGGATGGGCAGCGCGTATCGGGCCTTAAGCTTAATGCATCCATTGCGGATATCGTTTACGGAGACAAAAAGGAGTATATGGGGGACGCGGAAATACTGGGCGAAAGGTACAAAGCCTTTTATAAGCCGCTTATCAATTTTAAAGACGAAGTTTTTGCGGTAATCGCCATCGGCATACCCATGGCGGAGCTTCAGGCGGAGACCAACAACTCTATCCGTAACGGCATCATTCTTGGCCTGTGCGGGCTTGCTTTATCCATAATAATCCTGTACCTTATGATATCCTCCATCAGCCAGCCCATAGCCAAGGTCTCCCGGGAGATGACGCATATAGCAAACGGAAACCTTAATATAGCCATAGACGCAAAAGGCGACGACGAGGTAGGTAATCTGGAAAAATCCCTTAAAAAGGTCGCGGAAACACTGCAAAAGCTGCTTTCGGATATAAACGAAACTATAGGCGAACACGAAAAGGGCAATATAGAATACTTTCTGGATGCCGAAGATTTTCTGGGGGATTACCGTATACTTGCCGAAAACATAATAGAGCTGGCCTCCTTTGGCATAAGGGATCAGTTGACGGGCATACCCAACAGGCGCACCTTCGACAACCGGCTGGATATGGAATGGGAAAGGGCCACCAGGGCCGGCATACCTTTAAGCGTGCTGATCCTGGATGTGGATAAATTCAAAAATTACAACGACGCCTTCGGGCATCAGCAGGGCGATATGGCTTTGCAGACGGTGGGCAAGGTAATAAAGCAATCCTTAAAGCGCCCCATAGATTTTTGCGCCCGTTGGGGCGGGGAGGAATTTATAGTGCTGCTGCCGGATACAGATTCGGCTGGCGCTAAGATAATAGCCGAACGCATACGCGCGGAGATAGAAAGCAGCATAATACCCTGTAGCGGGGAAGATGGAAAAAGGATCACGGTAAGCATAGGCGTGGGCACCCAGATACCCTTGCAGGACAGCAATGTGGATGATTTTATTGCCACGGCCGACGCCGCCCTTTATAAAGCAAAGGAAACAGGCCGCAATAAGGTGGTTATAAACGAGGAAAACGCCTGACCTTTAAGCCCGTTTTCTGTCATTCCTTTTCCATGATCATTAGCGAAAGCGAAGGACCCTAAGTATCCTTCGCTTTCGCTTTTTAAGGGTTTCAGAGAGTTCTGAAACCTTGCCGAAGCGATTTTTTACGGTTTCAGAACTCTCTGAAACCTTGCCAAAGAGATTTTTTATGGTTTCAGAACTCTCTGAAACCTAAATTTTATCTATGTTAGAGGTGCAAGCAGGGCATCTTATGGCATTGATATCTATATCGCTTAGGCAAAAGGGACATTTGCGGGTGGCCGGTTCCTCCGCCGCGGGCGGTTTTTCTGTTATGGCGGCTATTTTGCTCATAAATTTTACCAGCAAAAAGACCACAAAAGCCATTATTATAAA
>WRIA01000061.1 GCA_009782975.1 Clostridiales bacterium | reverse complement strand
CGCCCCGGCAGGTATCACAAAAAGAGAAAGTAAGAAAGTCTTAAAGTAAGAATTTCCTGCTTTCAGAAAAGCAGAATACATATAGCGGCCAAAAGATTACGGTTAAAGGGAGGCATTTTTATGAACAGAAAGATATGGCGTTTAGCGGGCACTCTTATGCTGGTTTTAAGCCTTATACTGCTGATAAGCGGCGCGGCCTGGGCCAAAGACACCGCGCAGCTGGATTACGCGGATATTGCCTTGCGCGTACCCGGGGAAAACAAAAATCTGGATATTATGCAGCGCAGCTTGCCCATACTGCAAAAGGCCAGGGACGAATTATCCGACATAAAAGACAGCACAAAAGGCTCCAGCCAGGCCTTAGCGCGCCTGGGGCAATCCTATAACAATATTTTGATGAACCCGGAGATAAGCATGGACGAAAAGCAATTGGCCGGCTTTATGCTGCAATCCATGTCCATGAGCCAGATGTCCGCAGGCAGTATAAGCCTGGACGGCATCAATTTGCAGGTGGAACAGTTAAGGATACAGATACCGCAAACCGAGGCCAGGCTTATAAACAGCGGTCAGATGCTTTTTATAACCTATCATCAGCTACAGGACGCCATCAATAAAATGCGCTCCGGCCGCGCTTTGCTGGAAGAAAGCCTGCGGCTGGCCAAGACACAACAATCCGCCGGAGTAGGCACGGCGCTGGCGGTAAGCGAGGCGGAGCTGGCTTTGGCCGAATTGGATACCGGCATAAGGCAGCTGGAAAGCCAGTGCGCCCAGTTGCTTAATCAGTTGAAGCTTACGGTGGGCTGGCCCCAGGTACAGATAATAAAGCTGGGAAGCATACCAAAGCCCAACCGGGAGTTTTTGGGTAAAACCGTTCTTAGCGAGGACACCCAAAGCGCTTGCGATAACAGCTACACCCTTAAATTGAAGCAGGCGGAGCATAAATATACAGATAACGATGATCAAAAAAGGATAATAACCCTTACCATAGAAGCGCAAAAAGAGCAGATAGCCCTGGCCCTTTCCACCCAGTATCACAAGATGGCAGACGCAAATAACACCCTGCTTTTGGAGGAGCAGCGCCTGGTCGTGGCAGAGCAGAAAGTAAAACAAAGCCGTTTACAGCATCAGGTGGGCCTTATGGCGGAGATAGCCCTGCAAGCGGAGGAGAACAGCTATAAAACGCAGCAGGATGCCGTTAAAACGGCTATGGACGCGCTGTTTTGGGAGATAGAGAATTATAAGGCCATAGTGGCCGGTCTTAATTGACGCCAAACCCATAAAAAGCCCCGTGTTCAAAGGATGCAGGCCTATTACGCATTGCGGAATACATAGAAATTTACCTATTATTTTTCAAAACCATAAGCCGGTTTTCAAAAACCATAAGCCCGTCTTGATAAAATCATAAGCCCGTTTTATAAAATCATAAGCTTGTTTTCAAAAATCATAAGCTTATTTTAATAAAGAAACAGTCTTTCTTTGGCAAAATCATAAGCTTATTTTTAAAAATCATAAGCCGGTTTTGTAAAATCATAAGCTTATTTTGCAAGAGCGCCGGGGATGTCTTGCGTCTATAAAACAGAAAAATAAAAAAACTCCCGCTAAACGGGAGTTTTTTTATGGGTCCGCGATTATGCGCGCTGCTTTTGATAGCAATCACGGCAATATACGGGGCGGTCTTCCGTAGGTTTAAAAGGCACCTGGGTCTCGCAGCCGCATTCCGCGCAGGTAACGGTATGCATTTCCCGCTCCGCGCTGCGCTGACGCTTACGCGCCATTCTGCATTCGGGGCAACGAGCCGGGTCGTTCTGGAAGCCCTTTTCCGCATAGAACTCTTGCTCGGAAGCGGAGAAAGTAAATTCCGCGCCGCATTCCTTGCAAGTCAAAGTTCTGTCCTCAAAGGCCATGCCGGTTATCCTCCTTCTTAATTTTTCCTAATCAATAACCCACATCCGCACAGGTTCATAGGAACAGGAGGAATACCGGGGCAATTTATATTAGGTAATTGCATTATAAACGTTAAATTAGTAAAAATCAAGACGTTTTGCAAAAAAATCTTGTTTTTTTGATTATTCATACAAAAACAGAATAATTCGGAAATTATTTTTTTGTTGTAATGCCGATTTTGCTGTGCTATAATAACTAGGCTTAAGGAATGTCAGCCACATTTCTTGATCACAGCAATAAAATCTTTAGGAGGTAACAAATGAACGGCAAAGTAAAATGGTTCAACGCGGAAAAAGGGTTTGGTTTTATCGAAAGAGACGGCGGCGAAGATGTATTTGTCCATTTTTCCGCTATCCAAGGCGACGGCTTCAAAACTCTTGACGAAGGCCAGGGCGTGGAGTTCGATATCGTAGAAGGCCCGCGCGGCCTGCAAGCCGCCAACGTCACAAAGCTGTAGGCTGTCGTATCTAGCATAGATTGTCGTTTATCAGCAAGATAGATGTTAGTTTAAAGCTAGAACCTAAATGGAACGGTGTAAGCCGTTCCATTTTTGTATCTTTAAGTTTAAAGCAGATTCAGATAATTTACTTCCTCCGCCAACTGCCCGTTTTGATAATACAGACGCGGCACGCGCAGGCTTAAATTGCAGAATATTTCATGGGGTATAGTTTTGGCGGCTTCCGCTACCTGCTCCACCGTGATGACCCGCTCCCCGTCCCCGCCGATTATCGTAGCCGTATCCCCCGCAAGCACGCCGGGTATATCCGTTACATCCACCATACACATATCCATGCAGATGCGCCCCACCTGCTTTGCTTCCTGCCCGCGTATCAACACGGGCAGCCTGCCGGAAAGGATGCGTTGCAGCCCGTCTCCGTAACCGGCGGAAATTGTGGCTATAAGGGTATCCCGCGGCGCGTACCAGGCGCGGCCATAGCCCACGCTTTCCCCCTGTTTTACTTTAAAAACCTGAGCCACGCGGGCCCGCAGGGAAAGCGTAGGCTTAAGCGGCAAAGGATGAGGCCCCATAGGGTTGCAGCCAAAGAGCATTATTCCGGGGCGCACCATAGTACCGTGAGTATCGGGATGTGCTATAATAGCAGCGCTGCCCGCGCAATGCAGCAGCGGAATATGCAGGCCCCGGCGGCTTAAACCTTCTTTTACCGCCAGCAAACGGGCCATTTGCGTATAGGTAAAATCGTTTTCCTCCTCCATATCGGTGGCGGAAAAATGGCTGAACAAGCCTTCTATCTTAAAAGCAGGGCAGGCGGCCAGGGATAA
The DNA here is from genome assembly GCA_009782975.1 of Clostridiales bacterium. The sequence continues at coordinate 2,202 of WRIA01000061.1, read as the reverse complement.
AATTTCTTCTATTGCGCTTTCGTAAGGAAAGCCCAGGCGGGCAAGGCCGGTTTCCAGCTTTATATGTATTTTGATACGCTGCCCTAAGGCGGCGGCGGCGTATTCTTTTGCCGCTTCCCGGCTGGCAACGGTTACGGCTATATCCTGCTGTGCCAAAAGCTCCGCCAACCCGTCGCCGACCGGACCCATGACCAGTATCTTCTGCTTAAGGTCATGCCGCCGCAGTTGCAGCGCTTCTTCCGGCGTTGCCACGGCGAAATATTTTGCCCCGGCCGCCGCCAGCGCCCGCGCCACCGGCACGGCGCCGTGGCCGTAGGCATTGGCTTTTACCACGCAGCAAACCAGGGAGCCGGGGGCGCAACGGCAGGCCTGCCGGTAGTTGAAAACGATACTATCCAGATCTATTTCAGCCAGCAAGCGCTGTCCGTTTGCGTTATATACCACGCCGCACCCTCCAAGAGCAATCAACGATAAACTATTAATTTGTAATAGATTCCAGGATTTTTTCGCCTTCTGCCAGCCAGCCGGCATATAAAGAAAAATCCAGATTGCCGCCGCTTATTACCAGGCAGACCTTTTGCCCTTTAAGAAAACCCAGTTTTCCGCCCAGCAGCGCGGCCAAAGAAAGAGCGCCGGAGGGTTCCGCTACCAGCTTGGCCAGTTTAGCGTATGCGTAGATGGCGGCTTGCAGAGTTTGGTCGTCCGCATCCACCAGTTCGTCCACACGCGCTTCTATAAGCGGAAAGTTTGCGGGGGAGGCATAGTTTCCGCGAACGCCGTCGGCTATGGTGCAGCCTATATCAATGGTCAAAGGATGCCCGGCGGCGCGGCTTACCCGATAACGGGCGGCGGCGGAAGGTTCCACGCCAACCATAGTAAGGCCGGGCTTTTGCCCTTTAGCCGCGGTAGCAAGACCGCTTATAAGCCCGCCGCCGCCCACCGGGGCTACAATGGCCGATATTTTTGGCTCGTCCTCCAATATCTCCAGGGCTGCCGTACCTTGCCCGGCTTTTACAAAATCGTCGGCATAGGAATGTACTATAACACGGCCTTCCCGTGCGGCCAGTTCGTCCATGCGGGCCTCGCGTTCGCTGCTTAAATGACCGTGCAGCACCACATTGGCCCCTAACGCCCGCGTACCTGCTACTTTCAGGGTCGGCGCGTCCTGGGGCATAACTATCAGCGCGTCCACTCCCAAGCGGGCCGCCGCCGCCGCCACGCCCTGGGCATGATTGCCGGAGGAAGCGGCTATAACGCCGCGGCTTCGTTCCGCTTCGCTTAAGCTTAAAAGCTTATTGCTGGCCCCGCGCAGCTTAAAGGAGCCTGTATTCTGCAAGTTTTCCGGCTTTATATAAACCTCGAACCCCGCCAGTTTATCCAGGGCCGCGAAACGCAGCAAGGGGGTATGGCGTATATAGGGAGCTATGCGTTCCCGCGCCGCCAGCACATCCGTCAATTCCAGCATCAACAGCACTCCTTTTTAGCCGTATAAGATACGCAGTTTTTATGCTTAACTTTCAAAATTCGCCGCGCGGGTTGCTTATCCTGCCAATACAAAAGCCGGAAAACATAGCGCAAAGTTTGATATTACAGGCTTTTGCCAAGGTAAAACCGCATATTTACGCCAAACCACAGAATAAAACAGGGGGTTTTGGCCTTAGCGGGCCCACAGCTTAAAGCCATACTTAATGCAGAATGTAAAATATTGCAAAATAAATTAGTTCAATATTTACCCTGTTGTTCAGTCCGTGTCAGGCTTTGAAAAGCCCGTAGTTCAACGATTTCAGCGATTCAAACCTTGTCAGACTTGCCCGTTCCCTATGCGATATAGTAACAAGATAGTAACAAAAATCACCCCCGATTTCAAGGCGTTTTCGCTCCGAAATCGGGGGTTCTCATTTTAGGCGGTTGCCTTCTTTCGGAACAGGCAAATGAAAATTCCAAGAAGGATGCCAACCACGGCTATTTGATACCACGGGAAATCAGGATTCGCTTCAGTTTTTGATTCCGTTTTGCCGCCGTTTTCAGCCATTGGCATATTTGCCCCTACTGGAACAAAAGCGGGTTCAATGATAGTTTGGGCGGCGGGATTAGCGTTGATGTAAATGCTGATGCCGTTTTCGTTCTGCTCAAAGCGGAAATCAACGGCTTGCCCCTCAATTTTTATGTTCGGGGTATTGGATGCGCCTTGACCAATGGAAA
>WRIA01000060.1 GCA_009782975.1 Clostridiales bacterium | reverse complement strand
AGGCTTATGCAACATGGGAAATCGCGAACGCGGCGTATGAAGAATGGGTTGCGGCTGGTTCTACCGATGAACCGGTTTTAGGCCCTGGCCCGATGCCCGAAGAACCTAAAGATCCCTGGGATGAGGAGGGTTTTAAACTTTCCGAGGCGGACTGGCAATGGGTAGCGGATTACAATGATTTTACCATAAGAAACACCCGCTATGTTAACTTTACTTCCTGGGCGGCGGCGGTGGGCGAATGGTCCCATTCCGGCGAGTATATTTATAAGGGCAGGCGTATCCCCCGTTCCACCCAAGGCGAGAACGATGGCATGGCTACCTTTGCCCATGAGTTCGGCCATATTTCCAGTATAGCCGATAGCTACGGCAATCCTTGGGTAGACCGGGTCAGCCCGGCCACCGAGCCCTGGGAACTGATGAGCCGCGGTTCTTTCGCCGGCCCCTATGGCGATCATGCCCGCTGGACGGTACCCGGCGTTGAGGCAGGCTCTATCCCCACGCATTTAATGCTATTTAATAAAAATAAACTGCTTAACTTCTATGACGAGGGCGATCTATTGGAAATAGACGTTTGGGATTTAGCCGAAAGCACACCTGTTGTGGCTGATATTGTGGCCCGCAATATACCATTGGGCGACGACGCATATTACCCATGGTTGAAAGGCTACGGACTTACTCAGGATAAGTTTATCAAGGGTATAGTTTTAAACTTTGCGGTAACTAAATCTACCAACATTTCCCGGATACCCATCAGAGGTGATGGAGAATGGGCGGATAAGGCCAGTTACTCCGGCACTCAGATGGACATAAATACAGGAGTAATTACGAAGGTTAACCCAGGCTTTACTAATTATCGTAAAGAAGCCGCCGGCTATACCGTGGAAGTTGTGGATCAAAGCGGCTACGATTCTTTTCTTAACGATCATGGCGTATTACTGGGACGCTTCCACGCCAACCAAGGCAACCCCTCCCATGCGGTAGTTGACTCCCATTTGGGCGATATTGCAATGATGGATTTTGAGCTGAACGGCGAATATACTCCTTATCCCATGGCTCACGCTGCGCAACTGGCGGATGCTACTTTTCATGCCGGTACTTCCACCACCAACACAGGCTATTATGCCACAATTTATGATCCCGAAGGCAAATATTATGGCAGAGAAGAGCCAATATATTACGATGATGATTTTACCCAAGTATGGAAGAAGGATATACTTGAGCCTGGTAGCCTCGAAAAGGATGAGCCACAAGAGGGCAGAAAAATTGTTTCTGGCAACACGGTAAACGAATACTATGATTCTGCGAACGGGCTGCATTACTATATTCTGGATAGGCACGACAACCCCGGTAAAGTAGGCACCTTCCTCAGTTATTCCATAGGCCTGCGCCATAACGACGGCCAGCCGGTAGGCGGCGCCCTTGCGGTACAGCTTTTGGGCGTGGAAAGCGATATCCCCGGTAAAGTGTCTGTAGCTACTTACGGCGTAACCAACACCGGCGACGCCACGGACATAGTGCGCGTTACTACGGAAGGCACCCTGTTGAACAACCTGTATGCCATAGGCGCGGGCGAAACAATAGAAGTGCCGGTTTACATCGAAGTTGCGGACGACGCCTTTGCCGGTAATTGGAAGGCTTTGGCAGTTAGCACCACCGTTTCCTCCGAATCCAACAGCGGCAAAACCGCTTCCGCCACCGTTTATGGCGACGAATTTGTGCTGGAAAAAGTGGATAATGTAACGGTATCGGCCTCCGTCAAAAAGCAGAATGGCAACAAGAACGATTTGACCATAACCCTTACGGAATACTGGAACAGCGGCAGAGTGGAAGTTTATACCAAGACCTTCTCCATAGCCAACAACGCCGCGGATAAATACAGCGTGGGCGGCTACACCGTGTATGTGGATACCAAGGGCAACGACCAGATACGCGAGTGCTATGTAATTAAGTAATTTACAGTTTTCTGTAGGGAGCGATCATTGATCGTCCCGCGTGCTAAGGGTGCATACCGTATGCCCCGTAATAAAAAAGCCCCTTCGGGGGCTTTTTTATTGCGCCGTCATCGCGTTTTGTCACCCTGAGCGATAGCGAAGGGTCTTAAAGATTCTTCGCGGAGCCTGTGCTGAGCGCAGCGTGAGTGCTCGGTTGACGCGGCAATACACGTAGGGGACGTATTGTCACCCTGAGCGATAGCGAAGGGTCTTAAAGGTTCTTCGCTGCGCTCAGAATGACGAACGGGCGAAACCCCCGCGTTATGCCCGGTATATATTTTGTTGCTAAAACAGCGCGTATTTATTATAATGGTATCAGCAAAACAAAAGGGGTATAAAAATTTGATATCTAAAGCGCTGGGGCGTTTTTCCGTAAAAGACCTGATATTGATAGCGGCTATGGCGGCTTTGGGCATAGCGGTAAAGGCCGTGGTGACGCCGCTTATACACCTGGTAAGCGCCGCGTTGTTCATACCCGGGGGGGCTTTGGCCGGCGGCTTGTACATGATGTGGCTTTTAGTGGCCGAAGGCCTTACCGGCAAGCGCGGCTCCGCTACCCTTACCGGGCTTGTTCAGGCTATATTGGTCACTTTTACCGGCGTGATAAGCTCTCATGGGCTGCTTAGTCTGGTAAGCTACACCTTGCCCGGCCTGGCCGTGGATGTGGGGCTGTTGCTGATGGGCCACCGCCTGTGCTGCCTGCCCTGCGCTTTTGTGGCGGGCATATTGGCCAATGTAAGCGGCACGGCGGCGGTAAATATGATCTTTTTTAGCCTGCCCTTAACGCCCCTGTTGTTCAGCTTGCTTACCGCCGTCTTTTCCGGCGGGCTGGGGGGCGTTTTGGCCTGGCATCTGCTGCAAGCCCTGGGCAGGTTCAATATAAAGCCTTCGGGGGAAAGCTGATATGCGGGCCGTGGAAGTAAAAGACCTTACCTTTGCCTATAAGGGCGGCAAGACCGTGCTGGCCGATATAAGCTTTTCCGTTTTAAAGGGAGAGATACTTGTTATAGCCGGTCTTTCCGGCAGCGGCAAGACCACGCTTTGCCATCTGTTATGCGGCATCATACCCCATGCCGCAAAGGGCAGCATAAGCGGCAGTATCTCCCTTATGGGCACAGACCCGGCCTCTGTAAGCCTGGCGCGGGCCTCTCTTTTGGCGGGGCTGGTGTTTCAGGATGCGGATAGCCAGATAATCTGCACCACAATAGAGGACGAGCTGGCCTTTGTTTTGGAGAACCTATGCTGGCCGCCGCCAAAAATAGCTAAGCGGGTAGGGGAGTTGCTGGAGGATTTTGGCTTTAAGGATAAAGCCGGTCTGGACCCTAACCTTCTTTCCGGCGGGCAAAAAAAACTGCTTACCATAGCCGCGGTGCTGGCCCCCGCCCCGCCTGTGCTGATACTGGACGAGCCTTTCAGCGGCCTGGATGCGCAAGGCCGGGATATTGTGCGGGGGGCCATAGAAGAACAGCGGCGGCAGCACCGCGCGGTGATAATAGTTGAACACGATCTGGATCTGGTAATGTTTGCGGATAAATGGCTGTTGCTGGATAAAGGCGCCGTGGCCGCCTGGGATACGCCGCAGCGTATTACGGAACAAAAAAACTTGCTAAAGGAACTGCTGCTTGCGCCATGATAGAAGTGGAAAACATAAGCTATACATACCCTAAGGGTGCCGCTCCCGTGTTAAAGGATCTTTGGGCCGTATTTAAGCGCGGGGAGATAGTGGCCGTAAGCGGTAAGAACGGCTGCGGCAAGACCACCCTTACCAAGCTGCTGGCGGGCATATTGCGCCCGGATACAGGGCGCATACTTATAGACGGCCGGGATACAGCAAAAAAGGATCTGTTCGAGATAGGGCAAAGGATAGGCTATGTGTTTCAGAACCCGGATCGCCAGCTTTTTTGCGAAACCGTTTATAAGGAGATAACCTTTGGCCTTTACAACCTGGGGCTTAAGGAAGAACAGATAAAGCAAAAGGCAAATCTTTACCTGGATCATTTCGGTTTGACGGGTTACAGGGAAGATCATCACGCGGATCTTAGCAGGGGGGAAAAGCAGCGTGTGGCGCTGGCCGCTGTTTTGGCCCTGGGCACGGATCATCTGGTATTGGATGAACCGGCTGCCGCTCTGGATATGCGGGGGCGGCGGGAGTTGGGCAATACGCTGCTTGCGCTTAAGCGGGATTTTGATTGCTGTATAGTGCTGGTAAGCCACGAGGCGGATTTTATGGCCCGCTATGCCGACAGAGAGCTGGTGATGCCGGGATGAGTTTAGCGCGTTTGGATCCGCGTGTAAAGCTTCTGCTGCTTTTGGGGCTTTCCGGCGCGGCTTTGTTTTTGCGGGGGGCCGCCGCCCTTTTAGCCTTGCTGGCACTGGCATTGCTGATACTTTTGGCGGGCGGTATAAGCCCTGCCGCGGCCTGGGCCAGGGCGCGGGGCCTTTTAGGGCTTATACTTATGCTGTTTATTATCCAGTGCCTGTTCGAAAGGGGCGGCGGCCCCCTTGTTAAGCTGGGGGATATTACACTGGTAAGCGTTGGGGGGTTCAACGCGGCGGTTTTGGTAAGCCTGCGCCTGCTTATAATAGTATTAAGCGCGCTGATAGTGTTATCCGGCGAGCCCAGGGATTATCTGCTGGCCCTTACACAGTGTAAGATACCTTACGAGATAGCCTTTATGGTGTTGGCCGCCCTGCGTTTTTTGCCCCTGCTGCGGGAGGAAGCCAAGGATGTTTTATGCGCGGCGCAAATGCGCGGCCTGCGTATTAAAAAAACCGGCCTTAAGGATAAGGCGCGAGCGTATCTTAGTATAATGCTGCCGGTTGTGGCCGGCGCTATACGCCGCGCGGAGCAGCTTTCCTATGCTATGGAAGCCCGCGCTTTCAGGGCCTTTCCAAAGCGCACCGCTATGCGCCGTCTGCGCCTGCGCGCCGCAGATGTGGCGTATGCCGCATTGTACTGTTTGGCACTGGCGGCGGTGGTGGTGATATTCCGCTGAGTAAACGATGACGGTTGCAATAAACCGTAGGGGATGCCAACAGGTGGTATGGTTTTAACTGAGGACACCAATCCTTACCGCTATGCAGGATACATGTCTGCGGGTATATTGGAAAGATACGGAGTTCCTGTGCCTGTACCCGTACGCTAACATGTTAAGCAGAGGAAAATAATATGAAAAAACTTACAATTATCAAGAGGATAGGCTTAATATTGGCAATAGTAATAATGATTCCACCTTTGTTAAACTTTGCTTTGTCAATTCCATATTATTCCGATATTGAAAAAGCAATAGAGCATAAATCGCGCTCTAAAAGCTATGTTCATATGGCGACAATTATTGGAAAAGAAGGGACTGTATATATTGGCTTTGGTGATCACAATACAATTTGCGCATATAATTTTCATACTAAAGCAGTAAATGGAGATATTCTATATAAGGTTGCAAAGGAAATCGGGTTA
>WRIA01000059.1 GCA_009782975.1 Clostridiales bacterium | reverse complement strand
CAGTTTCGGCGTGGAGCAAAGGGCTACGGCCCCGCCTCCTAAAGAGCTGGAAGGCGATTTTATGAGCATAGAGACCGTAAAGGCCGCCCAAGGAGAGACCGCCACCTTCGGCATAAATGTTACCATGCGGCAAAATACCTCCTGGCAGGGTAGCATAGACTGGCTGGACGGCAGTGATCCAACGGATTTTATCAGCGCGCTGGAGTTTATCCGCATAGTGCATGACGCCGTAATAACTTAATAAAATAAAAAACAAAGCCCGCAAACCTTTTAATAGTTTGCGGGCTTTGTTTTTTTGCCCCTTGCCGGGGGGTTGCGCGCAGATCACGCCTGGCGGCAAAATTACCACTGGCTTTTTTTTGCGCAGTAGTATATAATTATCTTAGAACTCTGAATTATTATATTTAAGGAGGAATAAAGATGGCGGTTAAATTAAGAAAGATCCAACGCAAAAACCCCCAGGATCAAACGCAGGCAAAATGGTATCTTGTGCAGGCAAAATCCGGCAGCGTGGGCATGCACCGCATTGTTAAGGATATCCAGGGCCGCTCGGCTATGACGGCGGGGGATGTAAAAAACGTGCTTACCAACCTGGCGGAGCTTTTGCCGGTGTATCTGCAACTGGGGCAATCCGTAAACCTGGATGGTTTCGGCACATTCAGGATATCGGTATCCAGCGTTGGCATGGAAAAAGCGGAGGAACTGACCACCCGGCACGCCAAAGAGCCTAAGATCACCTTTCTGCCAAGCAAGGAACTTAAGCAGGGCCTGTTGAACATAAGCTACGAGATCGTGCCGTAAACTTTGCTGACGACCACATAAACCTGGCATCATGTTAAAATCATAAGCTTATTTTCCAAGATCATAAGCCTATTTTCCAAAATCATAAGCTTATTTTCCAAAATCATAAGCCTATTTTCCAAAATCATAAGCTTATTTTCCAAAATCATAAGCTCATTTTCTAAAATCATAAGCTTATTTTCCAAAATCATAAGCTCATTTTCTAAAATCATAAGCTTATTTTCTAAAATCATAAGCTTATTTTCTAAAATCATAAGCCGGTTTTTAAAAATCATAAACTTATTTTTCGAAAATCTATTTTAAACATAGATATGCAGGAAGAACAAGCCAAAAATAGAATAACATAATACATGCTTTTTGATGGTTAAGGGGAAAACGATGCGTATCATAGCGGGCCGGGCCAAAGGGCGGCGGCTTGCGGCCCCGCCGGGTCTTGGCACCCGCCCCACCGCCGGCCGGGTACGCGAAGCCCTGTTCAGCGTAATAATGCCCCGTTTGGCAGGGGCAAATGTGCTGGATGCTTTTGCCGGCAGCGGCGCTCTGGGGCTGGAGGCTTTAAGCCGCGGCGCCAATAAAGCCCTGTTTATAGAAGCGGACGCGGCGGCTTTAAAGGTTTTGCGCCGCAACGCGGAGGCCTGCCGCCTGCCGGGGGCAGAAATACTGCCCGGCGATGCCCTGCGTTTTTTTGGCAGAAACAAAGAGCCCTACGACATCGTTTTTTTAGACCCGCCCTATAATACGGATCTTCTGGCGCGGGCCCTTAAGGGGCTGGCAGGCGGCACGCTGGCCAAGGGCGGCCTGGTGGTTGCGGAAACCGCCGCTAAAGATATGCTTTGCCCCCCCGCCGGCTTTGGCGTTATAAAGCACAGCGTTTACGGGGATACCGCCTTATATTATCTGGAAGCAATAGACGAACAGGATGAAATTTCGCGGCAGCGGCAATAGGGAAGGAGAAAAAATATGGAGCTGTATTCGGTTTTGCAGGAAATGGAACAGCATGTCAGCGGCGCCTCGCGCATCCCCCTTACCGGCAAGGTGATGGTGGACGGCGACATGATACTGGAGTTTATCGACAAAATACACGCTACCTTGCCGGATGAGCTCAAACAGGCCCAGGAGGTACTGGCGCAAAGCGATAAGCTGCTGGAAAGCGTGGAGACCCAGGGCAAACGCATACTGGCGGAGGCACGGGATCAGGCCGCCCAGATGGTAACGCGGGAGGAAGTTTATCAGGAAGCCCTGCGTCAGGGCCAGGAAATAGTGCATCAGGCCGAGGATGCCGCCGCCGCTTTGCAGCGCGACGCTTTGCTGTGGTCCGATGATATACTGCAACAGCTGGAGCATAATCTGGAAAAGCTGATAGTTTCCATAAAACAAAACCGCGAGGATCTGCGTAATTATCGCGGCCCCCTAGCCAAATAACCGCGTAAGAAATCGCGGAGTACGATACTCTTTTTCTTGTTTCGCTTCAGAGTTTGTGTTATAATAGCTGCACAAGCAGAAATCTATGATTTCGCAGCTTGAGCGTCTATTTTATAACTGTGGATTTGCCTATAGGCAAATGCCAGTAGCAAACGCTTCAGGGCTTGTGATATAATAGCTGCACAAGCAGAAATTTATGATCTCGCAGCTTGAGCGTCTATTTTATAACTGTGGATCTGTGTTATAATGGCTGTGGTCAAATTTCTAATATAAATTATATGGTGGAGGTAATAAAATGAAAATTCTGGTGCTTAACAGCGGCAGTTCTTCCTTAAAATATCAGCTTTTTGATATGAAGGACGAAAGCGTGATGGCAAAAGGGCTGGTGGAAAAGATCGGCTTGCCGGGTTCCGTGCTTAATCATTATATGGGCGACGGCACTAAAACCATTATAGAAACGGATATACCCAGTCACGCCACGGCCATAGAAATGGTGACGGCGGCGCTTACCCATGCCGAACACGGCGTGATAGCCGGTATGGGAGAGATAAACGCCGTGGGCCACCGCACAATTCACGGCGGTACTATCTCCGCTTCCTGCCTGATAACCCCGGAAGTGATGGCGGAAATGGAACGCCTGGTGGAGCTGGCCCCTTTGCATAATCCCCCGGCTATTTTAGGCATAAAGGCCTGCTCGGAAAAGATACCCGGCGTACCGATGGCCGGCGTGTTCGATACGGCTTTCCATCAATCTATGCCTTCTTCTTCCTATATATATAGCCTTCCCTACGAGTATTACGAAAAATATCAACTGCGCCGTTACGGTTTTCACGGCACATCCCACCGTTATGTATCGGCCCGGGCTTTGCAGCTTTTGGGCGACCCGCCCCACAGCAAGCTTATAACCTGTCATCTGGGCAACGGTTCCTCGGTCTGCGCGGTGATAGACGGCAGATCCTACGACACATCCATGGGCTTTACCCCGCTGGAAGGGCTGACGATGGGTACGCGCTCCGGCGATATAGACCCGGCCATCGTAACGTATATCATGGATAAAGAGGGCCTTACGCCGGACGAAATGAATAATGTGCTTAACAAAAAATCCGGCCTTATGGGGGTTTCCGGCGTAAGCAGCGATATGCGCTATATAGAGGAAGCCGCAGAGAAGGGCAACGACCGCGCTAAACTGGCGCTGGATATATTTGCCAGGGGCGTTGTGCGCTACATAGGCGCTTATGCCGCCGAGATGAACGGGGCGGATGCAGTGATCTTTACCGCCGGTATAGGCGAAAACGGCATAGCCATACGCGAGGCTATCTGCTCTAAGCTGGGTTATATGGGCCTTGTTTTGGATAAAGAGGCCAATAATAAACGCGGCGCGGAGATATGCATAAGCACGGCGGATTCCCGCTTAAAGGCCTTTGTTATCCCCACCAACGAGGAATTGATGATAGCCCGCGACACCATGGAGCTGATAAAATAATAAGCGGTCAACGATTTATAATGTGGTTAAAAACGCTGGCGTGTTTTTGAATATTAGAGAATTACAAAGTAATTCTACTATTATAACCCCATTGTTCATTATTAATTGTCAATTGTTCTTGACAGAGCCTTCCGGGGCCTATATAATAAGGTGTGTTTTACGGAGCTTGAACTATGCTTCTACTGGAATTGGGCCGTCTTAAGCATGATGCGGGCTTTTGTCTGCCGCTGGATATGTCGGCCGTTTGCGACCCGCTTGCTTACGAATACAAAGATATGCCCCTTTGCGCGCCCCTGGCCTTGCGGGGCACAGCGGAGAATGTAGCCGGGGAAATTCAGGTAACGGGGGAGCTTACCGCCGCCTTTAACATGATATGCAGCCGCTGCGGCGCCGCCTTCCCCTTTGCGCTTACTACGCCTTTTAGGGAGATATATAGCAGCAGGGAAGTGGCCCCGGACGAAGAAGGAGAGCTGGATAAGCATATTTTCGGCGGTGTAGCCATAGATTTAACGCCGGAGGCCCTGCGGGCTTTGTTTGCGGAATTGCCGATGAAGCCCCTGTGCCGCGAGGATTGCCTGGGCTTATGCCCCCAATGCGGGGCGGATCTTAACCGCGGGCAATGCTCTTGCGCCACTAAAGAAACAGACCCGCGCTGGGAAAAACTGCGCGAGCTATTTAACGATGAAGCCGGGAAAGGGGTGTAAACAATGGGTGTACCGAAGGGTAAAACCTCCAAAGCCAACAGAAGGATGAACCGGGCCGCGCGCTATACGCTGGACGGGCCGGCCGTGAATACTTGCCCGCAATGCCATGGGCTTAAACAGCCGCATCATGCTTGCCCGCAATGCGGCTATTACAAGGGCCGTCCGGCCGTGCAGATCGGGGAATAAGATTTGTTTTAAACATAACCATCCCTTTGGGGGTGGTTATGTTTAAATTATGGGTGGTAAAATGCGCAATATCTTTTTTATAGGCCTGGTCAGCTTCTTTACCGATATAAGCACAGAGATGGTTTATCCGCTGATACCCTTGTATCTTACCGGCGCTTTCGGCGCTACCCCGGCGCTGGTGGGGCTTATAGAGGGCATAGCGGAAAGCTTGGCCAGCCTGCTTAAGGTATATGGCGGCTATATCGCGGACCGCTTTCAAAAGAAAAAGGCGCTGGCCTTTGCCGGATACGCTACGGGCATAGTTTATAAGCTGGCCTTGCTGCTGGCCGCCTCCTGGATGGGTGTGCTGGCGGCCCGCGTGATAGACCGCATGGGCAAGGGCATACGCACGGCCCCCCGGGATGTCCTGGTAAGCGAAAGCGCGGATAAAAACAGTATGGGCAAAGCCTTTGGCCTGCATAAATCCCTGGATATGGCAGGCGCGGCCTTAGGCATACTTTTTACCTATTTTTTGCTTAGGGGCAGTGTTACCTATAATTATAAAAAACTCTTTATACTTTCCGTAATCCCCGCCTTGCTGGGTCTGTTTATGTTCTTTTTTATTAAGGAAAAACAGGAAAAGCCCCGCGCTGCGGCCAAGAGACCGGGGCCTTCTTTGCATAGCTTAAAAAATCTGGATGGGCAGCTTAAGCTGTATTTGCTGGTGGTGCTGCTGTTTACTCTGGGTAATTCCTCCAACACATTTTTGCTGCTTAAGGCCAAGGCCGTGGGCTTTGGCGATACCTCCGTAATAATGCTTTACTTTATCTATAACCTGGTAGCCGCCCTGTTATCCTGGCCTTTGGGCCGCCTTTCGGATAGGGTTGGCAGAAAAAAGCTGCTGGTATTGGGTTATGCGGTGTTCGCGGCGGTCTATTTG
>WRIA01000058.1 GCA_009782975.1 Clostridiales bacterium | reverse complement strand
CTCCTTATGCGTCAGGCGGATAAAAGGCAGGTTTAGCTTGCGGCCCAGGGATTGTTCGAACACATAGCCCAGCATACGCTCGGTCAGATCCATCACATCATCCTCTCCGATGAAGGACATCTCCATATCCAACTGCGTAAATTCCGGCTGGCGGTCGGCCCGCAGATCCTCGTCCCTGAAACAGCGGGCTATCTGAAAATAACGATCCATGCCGGATACCATAAGTAGTTGCTTAAACAATTGAGGGCTTTGGGGCAGGGCGTAAAATTCCCCGCTATGCACACGAGAGGGTACAAGGAAATCCCTGGCCCCCTCGGGGGAGCTTTTGCAAAGTATGGGCGTTTCTATCTCGTAAAAGCCTTCTTCGTCCAGAAAACGGCGGATGGCCTGGGAAACCTTATGCCGCAAGCATAACGCCTGCTGCATCTCCGGCCTCCTTAAGTCTAGGTAACGGTATTTAAGCCGCATAAGCTCATCCACATTTACCTCATCCTCTATGTAGAAGGGCGGGGTCTTGGCCGGGTTGAGTATGGTAAGCTCTTTCGCCACCACCTCCACCTCCCCTGTGGGCAGATTTTCGTTATCTGAACCCTCAGGGCGCAGGCGTACCAAACCCTTTGTTTGCAGCACATATTCGCCGCGCAAACGCTCGGCCGCCGCGAACATCTCCTGCCCCTTTTCCGGGCTGAACACGACCTGCACAAGCCCTTCTCTATCGCGCAGATCAACGAAGATCAGGCCGCCATGGTCGCGGCGACGCTGAACCCAGCCGCATAAATTTACCTCGCGCCCAGCATCGGCCGCCCTTAATGTTCCGCAGTAATCCGTTCTTTCCATAATATAATATTCTCCTTAACTGAGTATATTGCTAATGTAGTCGAGTAGTTGAGTAGTCCGGTAGCCGGATACCCGTATTATCATCGTTCCAGCAGGTATAGGCGTACTTTTTCTATATCCATTTCCACCTGCTCACCGCTTTCCATATTTTTGACCTGTGCCTTGCCGGATACGGTCTCCTGAGAGCCCAATATCACCGTATAGGCCGCTTGCAGGCGATTGGCCGTCTTGAATTGCGATTTCATGCTCTTTGCCTCATAATCCATGGCCGTCAGAACGCCGCTTTGCCTTAAAGATGAAGCCAACGCAAAGGCCGCTTTTACCGCCACGGTGTCTTCAAAATCTGTGGCCACGAAGGCATCTATGCCCTGCTCCAGATCTATATCCTCATCCTGAGCGGCCAGCACCGCAAAGACCCGCTCCAGCCCCAATGCAACTCCCATAGCCGGAGTCGGCGCACCGCCTATGATTTCCACCAGGCCGTCATAACGTCCGCCGCCGCACACAGCGTTTTGCGCGCCTATGCCTGTAGCGCAGATCTCGAACACCGTTTTTGTGTAGTAATCCAGCCCGCGCACCAAAGTGCTATCCGCCGTATAGGGTACGCCGCAGGCCTTAAGGGTCTCTTTAACCGTTTCGTAGTGCCCGGCGCATTCCTCGCACAGATAATCCGTAATAGCGGGTGCGCCGACGCTTACACTGCGGCATATCTCACTTTTGCAATCCAGTATGCGCATGGGCGCACGTTCAAAACGCCCCTGGCAGGAGGGGCAAAGCTCCGGTAGACCGGAACGCAGATGATCCTGCAAGGCAGTGCGGTAAACGCTGCGGCAAGCGGGACAGCCCACGCTGTTTAAGCGCACCATCAAACCCTTGATGTTCAACCGGCTATAAAAATCCCAGGCAAATACTATGCTTTCTGCATCGGCCAAGGGAGAGGTCGTGCCTATAACCTCTATATCGAATTGATGGAATTGACGAAAACGCCCGGCCTGCGGTTTTTCGTAACGGAACAAAGGCCCCATGCAATAAAGCTTTTGCGGCTGGGGCAAGCCGTACATTTTATTTTCCAGATAAGCGCGGCACAAGGCGGCGGTAAATTCCGGTCGCAAGGTTAAAGAGCGCCCCTTCTGATCCGCAAAGGTGTACATTTCCTTTTGCACTATATCCGTATTTTCCCCCACCCCACGCTTGAATAGGTCAGTTTCTTCAAACAAAGGTGTGCGTATCTCGTTAAAACCGTATTCGGCGCACATCTGATGAAACAGCGCCTCCACAGCTCGCCATTTACCGGTATCGGGCGGCAAAAAATCGTTTACGCCCCGCGGCCTTTTTATAGCCATAATGCCTGCACCTCTTTCAAAATACACCTTTTTTATGATATGAAATTTTTGGAGTTTTGTCAAATGTTTTTATGGCCGCAAATAGGGATTATGGGTCTTTTCGTAGCCCAAAGTGCTGCTTTGGCTATGACCGGGCAATACCAACAGATCATCCGCAAGCGAGGTAAGGCGGTTTAGGGATGAACAGAGCGCTTTGTAATCCCCGCCGGCCAGATCCGTACGGCCGATGGAAAGATTGAACAGCGTATCCCCGGTAAACAGCATCTTATCACACTTAAGACAGATCCCTCCCGGCGTATGGCCCGGCGTATGCAGCACTTCTATCTCAAGCGCTCCCAGTTCTATAATATCGCCCTCTTTAAGCAGGCGTTTGACCTCCCCACCGTCGCCGTCGCCGGCAAAGATGCGCGCCGCGCTTATAGCGCTGTCCTTAAGCATGGGGGCGTCCGCCTTATGTATGGCTATAGCAAGGCCAAAATGCTGCTGTAAAGCCTTGTTGGCCCCTATATGATCCCAATGGCCGTGGGTATTTATTATAATCTCCGGCTTCGCCTCAAGCTCCTTAATAGCCTCTGTCAGAGCGGCGGCATCGCCGCCAGGATCGATTATCGCGGCCTTGTTTTCCACCCTTTCCAACAAAATATAACAATTAGTAACGCCGTGCATAACCGGTCGGCGGTAGCAGATATATCCCTCTGTTTCAGCTATCAACACGGGCGTCTTTGATATCATATTATTCTCCCCAACAACTCATAACTAAACACATATGTCTCGGGCGTGTAACAGCTCTTTAGCTTTCAAGCAAAATCGTCACCGGGCCGTCGTTTTCTATGCTTACAAGCATATCGGCCTGAAAAACACCTGTTTGCACCTTTATGCCCTGATCCTTTAAGGCCCGCACATAATGCACGTAAAGCTTTTGGGCCAGTTCCGGCTCCGCGACCGGGTCAAAACCGGGCCGGTTACCGCGGCTGGTATCCGCGTACAGGGTAAACTGGGATACAGCCAGGGCTTCGCCGCCCGTATCCTTTAAAGACAGGTTAAGCTTGCCCGCTTCGTCGGCAAAAATACGCAGGGTTGCTGTTTTACGGGCCAGCTTTTCCGCCGCAGCCTCTGTATCGCCCTTGGCCACTCCTATCAAAAGCACCAGCCCACTCCCGATCTCAGCCACCCTTTTACCCTCTATGCTAACCGTGCCGCCTATTACACGCTGCGCCAATACTCGCATAAAACCAACCTCCTGATCTATGGGACGGTGTCACTATGAATTTAAGCGGTTAAAAATGCAGATTTTTCAACATGCCCATTATAGCACAAAAACGGGAAAATGTATTTGATTTTTGCAGGATAATTGCCAAAACCTGACAAATTTATTTATCAATGCGGCAAAGATTCCTTTATTTATGAAACACAGGGAGCAATATTCTAATCTAAAAATGCAGCCAACCACCGTAAAACACGGCAAATCGCCGCGCTTTATTGTTTAGATTTATTGAGGTGATAACATGCATATACCTGTATTGCGTGAACAAGAAAACGCGCAGAGCATAGTTGTTTTTATACACGGCTTTATGGGCGGGCCGGGCCAATTCGGCGATCTGCTTGAGGCGGCTTATGAGTATGGCTGCTCCGTTCAATCCATATTGCTGCCGGGGCATGGCGGCACAAGCCGGGATTTTGGCAGATACGGTCTGGCGGATTGGGAAAACCATCTGCAAAACGAACTGGATAAGCATAGAACATTTTACCGGAACATCTTTTTGGCAGGTCATTCCATGGGCGGTTTGCTGGCCTTAAACGCCAGCATGCAAAAACAAAACCGTGTACGCGGGGTAATATTGCTCTCCACGCCCTTAAAGCTTGATCTAAGGCCGCGCAGCCTGCTTAGAAAGGCCAGTCTGCTGACCTTTCCGAACGGGCACGCCATCAAAAAGGCCTATTGGCAAGCCAAGGGGTTTTCCGGTTTTGCGGTAAGCCCGCGCTGGCTTAAACCTGTGCGAGGTTTCGACCGCTTATTGCGAAAAACCGTTTTAAGTCTAAAGTATGTTTCTGTGCCGGTGCTGGCCGTACATTCGCGCTATGACGAAACCGTTTCCTTTAAAAGCGCGGATATACTTTATAACGGTTTAAGCAATACCGCCCGAAAGCAGCTTGTTTTGCATAAATCCTGGCATTCCTATTATCCTCCGGAGGAAAGGGAGCTTGTGCGCGCCGCTTTGCTGGAATTTATCGGCAACTGCCTAGGCAATGACGCAAATTGCGAAGATCATAAGCTTTAATGCCCTGCGTCTTGATCCAGGTAAACGATGTTTTTAAGGCTTATTTATTTTCCGCCGCCGATGCGGTTCACCTCCAGCACACCATCCACGCGGCTTATGCGCTGCATAAGGTAATCCATCTGATCCAGGGATTTAACCTCAAGCTTCAAGTGAATCTGACTGTGACCATTTCGCTTATCCACGCTGGCATGGATGCCGTTGATAGGCGTTTTTGTTTCGGCCATTATGGATACCACATCCAAAGCCAGCCTCTCACGATCCATAGAGCTTATCAACAACTCCACCTGGTATATGCCGCTTTTGGTCTGCCCCCAGCCAACATCGATAAGGCGATCCGGCTCGGTCTCGGTGTAACGCCGGGCATTGGCGCAATCCCGGCGGTGTACGGAAACCCCGCGCCCGCGCGTTACATAGCCGATAATATCATCGCCGGGCAGTGGTTTGCAGCAGGCGGCTAACCGTACCATTGCATCGCCTACGCCTTTTACCCAAATACCCTGGGCGTTAACGTTTTCCCGCTCCGGCTTTAGTTTTAGCTCCGGTGCAGTAACAAATTCCCGCTTATAATCCTCTTTTATGCGGTTAAGCACCGTGGAGAGCGCTAACGCGCCATCGCCCAAGGCGGCAAACAGGTCGTCGCTGCCCCCAAGGTTGAAGCGGCGCGCTATTTCCAGCAGGTTATCCTGCTTGAACACCTGCGTTAAATTAAGATTGTATCTTTTGCATTCCCGTTCCAGCGCATCCCGGCCCAACAGGATATTTTCCTCCCGCTTTTCCTTGCGGAACCACTGGCGTATCTTGTTTTTGGCCTGCTGGGTATGGACCATCTTAAGCCAGTCCCGGCTGGGGCCGGAGCCCTTGGCCGTCATTATCTCCACTATATCGCCATTATTGAGCTTGGTTTCCAGTGGCACCAGGCGGTGATTTACCTTGCAGCCCACGCATTGATGCCCTACCTGGGTGTGTATGCGGTAGGCAAAATCCAGCGGCCCGGCACCGGAGGGCAGCTCGTAAACATCGCCGCGGGGACTGAACACATAGATATTTTCGCTGAAAAG
>WRIA01000057.1 GCA_009782975.1 Clostridiales bacterium | reverse complement strand
GCCCGCGTCTATAGCTACAAGGCGGCCAAGCGGGTGATGAGCCTGCCCGGCTTACGGCGCTGGCACGATAAAGCCCTTGCTTTGTGGCTTAAACGCAACCCTTCCGGGGATTATACAAAAGCCCGTGGCATTATGCGCGCCGTCTTTGTTAAGGTGGTAAACGAGGATCTGGGCCCATGTTTGCCGCGTATCAACATGCCCACACTGCTAATGTGGGGGGAAAACGACGCCGATACTCCCCTGGCGGACGGGCAGAGGATGGAAAAACTGATACCGGACGCCGGTTTGGTGGTGTTTAAGGGCGCTGGGCATTATCCGTTTTTGGAGCAGCCCGCCTACTTTTACCGCGTGCTGGAAAGCTTTTTGGGAAATAATGCATAACTCATAGTTTTAAACATTTTTTTGCAGGAGCAAAATGTTTAGAAAGTTAAATATTTTGTTTAGAAAGCTAAATAAAATATTTAGGAAGTTAAATATTTTTACGTTTTTTGGTTATGCAGACTTTATTCATAATTCTACATTGTTTTCATAGTTTTATCAAGGGGTTGGATCGGTTGGAGTGGTTTTTGGGAAAAACGATCATATTTTTGCCGCTGCTGTATCTGCTGGCTTATTTAGCGCTTAAGCTTAAGCATGACCTGCATATGTTGCAACAAAACTCCTACCGCAACGAGCGTTACCGCCGCTGGCTGGGTCAGCACCGCACCGAAGAGCGCGACTGGTTTGCTTGGTTGCCGGGGTTGTTGTTATGCTGCTTTTTATTAGTTAGTTCTATACCTTTAAAGGATAGAATGATTTTGGCAATGGGTTTTGGGGTTGTTTTTGTTCTTTTTGCGCTGTTTATTATTATATTATCCATCTATATGTTACTGCGGTTGCGCCGCCGCTTTATTGCAAAAAAGCCACTGGTGATGACGGCGCGGGCAAAGCGGCTTTATACTTTGGCGCTGGCATTGCCTGTTTTATACATTCTTAGCATATGGATATTGCCGTTTGGCGCTTTATTATTGGCGTATGTGTTCCTGCCCGCCTTTTCCGGCCATTACCTTATGTTCGTAAATTGGTTGCTGCAACCGGTGGAAAATAGTATAAATAAAAAGTATCTTAACGAAGCCAAACAGATTTTAGCGGGGCGGCCGGGCCTGCGGCGCGTGGCCATCACCGGCAGTTACGGCAAGACCAGCTGCAAGATGATACTTGCCGCCATGCTGGGGGAAAAATATATAACACTGGCCACGCCGGAAAGCGTGAACACGCCTATGGGCATCACGCGTGTCATCCGCGAGCAGCTTAAGCCGATACATGAGATTTTTATTTGCGAGATGGGCGCCAAGCAGGCAGGAGATATAGCGGAGCTATGCGAATTGGTACAGCCGCAAACGGGTATCTTGACTGCCATAGGCCCGCAGCATCTGGAGACTTTCGGCAGCGAGGACGCCATAGCCAATACCAAGTTCGAGCTTATACGCGCCCTGCCGCCGGATGGCCTGGCGGTACTCAACCTCGGTTATGCGGAGATATCCGCCCGTAAGGGGGAGGCCCCTTGCCGGATGGCGGGCTATGGTTGGGATGATCAGCCCTATCATGCCGAGGATATTGAATACAACGCAAAGGGCGTAAGTTTTACGCTGGTAAACCCTAATGGGGACCGGCAAAAGGTGGAAAGCCGCCTTTTGGGACGGCATAATATAGAAAATATCCTGGCGGCGGCGGCAGCGGCGGCGGAACTTGGCCTTTCCCTGCCCCAGATAGCGCGGGCCGTGCGTTTTTTGGACCCCCTGCCTCATCGCCTGCAACTGCTGGAGGGCTACGGCTATACCATCATCGACGACGCTTTTAACTCCAACCCTGCGGGCGCGGCAGCGGCTTTATCCGTGCTTTCTCTTATGGGGGAAGGCAAGCAAAAGATACTTATAACTCCCGGCATGGTGGAACTGGGAGAAAAAGAGCAAGAGCTGAACAGGGAATTTGCACTTTTTGCCGCGCGGGTATGCGATCATATCATTTTGGTGGGCAAAAAACACAGCCTGCCTTTGCAACAAGGGCTGCAAGAGGCGGGGTTGCCGTCACATCGCTATACGGTAGCGGCCGATCTGGCACAAGCGCGGCAAATTTTGGGGCAAAAGGTGCGTCCCGGCGCTGTGGTATTGTTTGAAAACGATTTGCCCGATACATACAATGAATAGTCCGGTTTGCGACCGTCCTATTCAGAGGCCGGAAGTCAGAGGACAGAGGTCAGAAAAAAACGTAGGGGCGACCGTACTATTCAGAGGCCGGAAGTCAGAGGACAGAGGTCAGAAAAACCGTAGGGGCGACCGTACTATTCAGAGGCCGGAAGTCAGAATACATGCATCGAATAAGAGGGGAGTATTAATGGAAAAACTTACGGTAGGCGTAATATTCGGCGGGCGCACGGTGGAACACGAGGTCTCTGTCATCTCGGCCCTGCAAGCCATAAACGCATTGGATAAGGATAAATACCGCCCTGTACCCATATACATAAGCAAGCAGGGGCTTTGGTTTACGGGCGAGGCCTTGCTGGAATTAAACAATTACCGGGATGCGCAAGCCCTGCTTCCCCGGCTTAAGCAGGTATATTTTTCGCCCTCTTACGGCGATTGGCGGCTTAGGGAAACCGGCAGGCAGGGCTTATTTGCCAAACCCTGGCAATGCCCTTTGGATGTGATCTTGCCGGTGCTTCACGGTACCCACGGCGAGGACGGTTGCCTGCAAGGTTTGCTGGAACTTAGCGGCATACCTTATGCCGGGCCGGGTGTGCTGGGCGCGGCTTTGGGTATGGATAAGATAGCCATGAAAGCCGTACTAAAAGAGGCCGGTCTGCCGGTTACGGATCATATCTGGTTCACGCGGGAGGAATGGCAGGACAATGAACTGTCTGTGCTGGAAAAGGTGGAAAAAGCACTGGCTTATCCGCTGATAGTAAAACCGGCCGATCTGGGTTCTTCCATAGGTATAGGCATGGCCGCCGACCGGGAGGAATTGCGCGCGGCGTTTACCCTTGCGGCGGGCTTTTCCGGCCGTATTATGGCGGAAGAGGCCATAATACCCCTGCGCGAGCTTAACTGTGCCGTGCTGGGCGCGGGCTCTTATACGGAGGTTTCCTGCATAGAAGAACCCTTGTCCGCAGCGGAGTTGCTCTCCTTTGCCGACAAATACCTGGAAAGCGCCGGCGGCAAGGGTATGAGCGGGGCCAAGCGCCGCATACCGGCGGAGATAGACACTGCCTTAGCCGATGAGATCACCGGTATGAGCCGCCGCGCCTTTGCCGCTTTGGATGGCGCCGGGGTGGCCCGCATAGATTTTTTGTATAATACCCAAACAAACCGCCTATACATCAACGAGCTTAATACCATACCGGGGTCTTTGGCCTTTTATCTTTTCGAACCGGCGGGGCGCGGCTTTAGCGCCCTGTTGGATGAACTTATACATTTGGCTCTTTCGCGTTACCGCGCAAAGGAAAAACTGATTTTTACCTACGACTCCGATATTTTACAACAGGGCGGCTTTAAGGGAAAAAAATAGGGGGTTGTATATGCC
This sequence comes from Clostridiales bacterium, assembly GCA_009782975.1. Next base: position 1,990 of record WRIA01000057.1, on the reverse strand, counting down.
GGATATTGCTTATTTGCTGGCTTTGCACAGCTTAAACAAGCTGGGCGCGGCCAAACTGGCCAAACTGCTCGCGGCCTTCGGCAATAATGCCGAAGCGGTCTGGAGACAACCGGAAGCCTGGCGGCAAGCCATACATCTTACCGACGCCCAGGCCCAGGAACTGCTTACAGCGCGGCGGGATTGTGTGGTGGAACAGGTTTACGAAAACTACCTGGCTTCCGGGGCCGGTCTGGTCACTTTGGAGGATGGCCGGTATCCTCTGCTGTTGCGGCAGATATACGCGCCGCCGCCATTGCTGTTCTACAAAGGGGAACTGCCCGCGGATGATGATATATGTCTGGCCATGATAGGCTCCCGACGGGCCAGCGCTTACGGTCATCAGGTGGCGGAGACGCTTTCAAGGGATCTGGCCGCCCAAGGCATAATTATAGTAAGCGGCATGGCCCGGGGCATAGACGGCATTTGTCATCAGCACGCAATAATGGCCGGCGGCAAAACCCTGGCCGTACTGGGCGGCGGGGTGGATGTTATATATCCGCGGGAGCATGGTAAGCTATATAACAGCATTATCGGCCATGGCGCGGTCATCAGCGAATTCCCCTTGGGCGCTGTTCCGGCAACCTTCAATTTTCCTTTACGAAACCGCATAATCAGCGGCCTTTCCCGCGGGGTGCTGGTAATAGAGGCCGGGGAAAAAAGCGGCCCCCTGCTTACGGTGGATCACGGATTGGAACAGGGCAGGGATATATTTGCTGTACCGGGGCCCATTACCAGCGCTGTCAGCCGCGGTACCAACCGGCTTATCACCCAGGGAGCCAAACTGGTGCAAACTGCGGAGGACGTATGGCGGGAATATCTGGATGCGCCCAAGCCGGTTTTAACGTCGGAAGAAAAAGAAAAACGCCCTCAACTGGCGGCGGAAGAACGGGATCTTTTGGCGCATATTAGCTTGCCCCAGCATTTCGACCAGTTGCTGGCCTTTTCCGGCTGGCCACCCAATAAGCTGGCCGCGCTGCTTACCATGTGGGAAATACGCGGCCTGGTACGCCAGTTGCCGGGTAAATATTATCAAAGAAGATGATTTTTTGTCACACTGAACGAAGCGAAGGGCCTTTTATCCGTATTTTTCGCTACTCTCAGAATGACGGAAACTCTCTTTTAGTTAATTAAAATTTATGGAGGTCATCATGAAAACATTAGTCATCGTGGAATCGCCTACCAAAGCCAAGACCATAGAAAAGTTTTTGGGCAAGCAATATACGGTAAAGTCCTGCATGGGGCATATACGAGATTTGCCGAAAAGCTCCTTTGGCGTGGATGTGGAAAATGATTTTGCCCCACATTACATTACTATTCGCGGCAAGGGCGATGTGATAAAGACGCTTAAGGATGAAAGCAAAAAGGCGGATCGCATACTGCTGGCCAGCGACCCGGATAGGGAAGGCGAAGCCATAGCCTGGCATTTGCAACAATATTTGGAGGTAAAAAACCCGGAGTGCCGCATACGTTTTAACGAGATCACCGGCGAGGCGGTAAAAAAAGCAGTACGGGAACCAGCCCTTATAGATAGCGGCAAGGTAGAGGCGCAGCAGGCGCGGCGTATTCTGGACAGGCTGGTAGGTTATAAGTTAAGCCCTCTGCTGTGGAAGAAGATAAAAAAGGGTCTTTCCGCCGGGCGCGTGCAAACGGTGGCGGTGCGGCTTATCTGCGACAGAGAGCAGGAGATACTGGATTTTACCGCCGAGGAATACTGGACAGTTACCGCTTATTTGCAGGCCGCCTCCGGAGAATTGGTTGCCCGGCTGGTAAAGATAGACGGCGCAAAAGCGGAGCTTAAAAACCGTCAGCAGGTAGAGGATTTGCTGTTGGGGCTTAAAAAAGCCGCCTTTGCCGTAAGCGCCGTAAATGTGCGGGAAAAAAAGAAGGGCGCGGCCCCGCCTTTTACCACCAGCACCATGCAGCAGGAGGCTTCCCGCCGTCTGGGCCTGAC
>WRIA01000056.1 GCA_009782975.1 Clostridiales bacterium | reverse complement strand
GGCGAGATCGTCAGTTTTGACCGCCTTGCCTGGCAAGCGGCGCGGCACGGGGGAAAAGCCCCCAAACCGGTTCTTTCCGAGGCTGGACGCACACTGCTTATGGGACGGCTGATACAACAGCGCCGCCGGGAACTGCGCTTGTTCGGCACGGCTTTTGCCGGACGCGGTTTGGCCGCGGCCCTTTCCGGCCTGGCCCGGGAAATGCTGGCTTACGATGTGGATCCGGCAAGCCTGGCGCGGGCGGCGGAAAACGCGGGTGATGCATCTAAACCCAAGCTGCATGATCTGGCCTTGCTGTACGGAGATTACATAGCGGCCCTGGAAGATTATAGCGACCAGGCCTCCGGCTTGGCTTTTTTGGCAAAGGCTATTACGGAACAGGGATTTTTATCCGGCGCAACGGTATTCGTGGATGGATACAGCAGCTTTACCACCAGAGAGCTTGCCGTGCTGACGGCACTTATGTGCCGTGCCGGCCGCCTGGAAGTGGCCCTGGCCATCGACCCTACAGATTTGGAGCGGGCGGAACGCGGCCAGGATATATTCCAAAACTGCCGTCAAAGCTACAAAAAGCTTTCGGAAGTGGCGCGGCAGCTTGATATAAGGGTGGAGCAGCCCTTGATATTTACCGGCGAGCGGGGACGTTTTGCCCAAAATCCCGAACTTGCCTTGGTGGAGCGCCATTGTTATCATTGGGACGGCGAAGCGGTACTACAGGAAAAGCCCCGTTGCCTGCGGGTAGTGGCGGCGGCCGATCACCGGGAGGAAGTGGCTGCGGCCGGACGGGAGATACTGCGTCTGGTTAGGGAAAACGGCCTGCGCTACCGTGATATCAGCGTGATAACGCGGGATCTGCACCCTTACGAGGATCTGCTGCCGGAGGTATTTGGCGAGCTGGATATACCCTATTTTGCGGATAGCAAAAAGCCGCTTCTTTATCATCCCGTGGTAGAGCTGTTTCGCTCCGCGCTGGAGATTTGGGCAGGAGAAGCCCATTACCGCCAGGTGTTCCGCTATTTCAAAACAGGTCTTGTGCCACTAAGCGCGGCGGAAACGGATAGGCTGGAAAACTATTGTTTGGCTCACGGCGTGCGTCATTGGCAGTGGCAGATGGAGGCGGATTGGCAATATTGGCGCGGCCGGGAAGATCATGAGGAAGCGCAAAAGCGGCTGGCCGCCATAAACGAACTGAGACGGCGCGGCGCGGCGGCCTTGATACATTTTTTAAGCGCTGCCCCGCCCGCGCAGGGCCCTGTGGGACCGGCGGCGCTATTCAGCGCGGTAAGAGGGTTGTTCGCGGAGTTGGAAGTGGAGCGCACACTTAAAGAGTGGCAGCTGTCGGCGCTGGCAGCTGGCAGGGCAGAGGAAGCGGCCCTGCACCGGCAGGCATTGGAGCGGCTGAAAAATTTTCTGGCTGAAGCGGAGCTGATGCTTAGCGACTGCAGCTTTGAGGCCCGGCAACTGTTGCCGCTGCTGGACGCGGGTTGCGCCGCCCTTACACTCTCGCTGATACCGCCTGGTCTGGATCAGGTGCTGGTGGCCTCCCTGGAGCGTAGCCGCAACCCGGAATTACGCGCCGCTATAGTGTTGGGGGCCAACGCCGATGTGCTGCCGGGGCATACCGTTCCCCCTACGCTGCTTACCGATAATGACCGCGAGGAACTGGTTCGGGCCGGTATAGAGTTGGCCCCCAACACACAGTCCCGGCAAATGGCCGAGCATTATCTGGCCTACATAGCGCTTACGCGCAGCAGGAACAATTTATTTATCGTATATGCCCAAAGCGGCGGGGACGGCGAGTCCTTACAGCCTTCTCCTCTGATAAAAAGGCTGCAAAGGATATTCCCGGCCCTTAAGACGGAGCATTTTGGGGATCCGAAAGATGCGTCGGAGTTAACGGGCGGCAAGGATACATTAAGCACTCTTGCACAGCGTTTAAGGGCGGCGCGTCAAGGCAAGCCACTACCGGCTTTATGGCGCGATGTCTATAACTGGTATGCTTCGGAGGAAGGCTGGCAACAAGAACTTATGCGTATCGCCCAGGGGCTGGATTTTATGCCTTATCAGGGACGGCTTAACGGGGAAACATGCCGGGCCCTGTATGGAGAGACCATAAAAAGCAGTGTTTCACGCCTGGAAAAATTCAACGCCTGCCCCTTCGCCTATTTTGCCTCCTACGGGCTAAACTTAAAGCCCCGGCCCGTATACGAGATAACGGCCCTGGAACGCGGCGAGATGATCCATAAAGCGCTGGCCGAATCAAGCCGTCTGCTGGCGCAAGGCGGCCCTTCCTGGGAGGAACTGGACAAAAAACAGGCTCACATATTATTGACGGATGTTTTGGCCGAATTGTTCCCCGGCTTTCTTTCCGGCATACTGGATAGCAGCGCACGTTACCGCTACCTGGCCGAACGCCTGCGGGATACTCTTGCATATACGCTGATGCTGCTGGCAGAGCAAATACGCAGGGGTAAATTTAAGCCTGTGGCATGGGAGATAGCTTTTGGCAGCAAAAAGACCGGCGCGCTGCCGCCGCTGACCGTTGATATCGGCGGTGGACGCAGGCTGGAAATAAGCGGACAGATAGACCGGGTGGATATTGCTTTTGCGTATAAAGCCGTTTATGCGCGGGTGATAGATTATAAAAGCGGCAAAAAAGCTCTTTACCCGGAGGATATTTTAAGCGGGCTTAGCTTGCAGTTGCCGGTTTATCTGGAATCGGTGCTGGAAAACCAAAGCTTTTTTAAGGGGGGATCCTTGCTTCCGGCCGGGCTGTATTATATGGCTGTGCAGGACGAGATTTCCTCCGGCCCTATGCCCCCGGCAGGGGAAGAGTTTTCTCCCGCGGGTTTGCGCTTTAGCGGCCTTACGGTAAAGGACGCGACCGCGGTGCGTCTGGCCGACCCTAAGATAAAAGGACACAGTAAGCTGATACCTGTTGCCCTTTCCGCCAGCGGTTTTTATGCCAGATCGCCGGGCCTGTTTGCGGAGGAGTTCCGGGAGCTGCGTCTGCGTCTTAAGGATATACTGCGGGAGACTGCTCAAAGTATGGCCGGAGGGCTTGCGGCGGTGGCTCCCAGGCGCGGTTTAAGCTCCGATCCTTGTACTTATTGCGATCATTCCGCTTTATGCGGCTTCGACGGGGAAATAAAACGGGCCCGACAATAAAGGCGGTGAGACAGTGGCTCATAATTTAAGCGAGGAGCAGCGGCAGGCTATAGAGCAGCGTGGCGGTAACATTTTGGTGGCTGCCGGAGCCGGTAGCGGCAAAACCACGGTGCTTACGGAACGGGTGCTTTCTTTAGTATGCGGCGATACGCCCAAAGATATAGACCGCCTGCTGGTGCTAACTTTTACCAATGCGGCGGCCGCGGAAATGCGCAGCCGTATAGAGGAAAGCCTTGACCGCCGCTTGCTGGCTAAACCGGGCGACAAGCATCTTATACGTCAGCTGGATATAGTGCAGCAGGCACCTATAACCACCATACACGCCTTTTGCCTGGATATTCTGCGCCGTTATTTCTATCATCTGGATCTGGACGCAGGTTTTTCCGTGCCATCGGAAATGGAGCGGACAATACTGCGCGAGGAGACAATGGAAGCCTTTTTGGAAGAAGAGTATGAAAAGGATGACGGTCTGCTGACCACGCTGGCAGCCTGTTACGGCGGCAAGCGCGACGATAAGGATCTGGCCCGGCTTATAGACGAGCTATACAGCTTCAGCCGCAGTCAGCCTTACCCCGAGACTTGGCTTAAGGAGGGGTTTGCGGCTTTTACAACTGGCGGTGGCTTGGATAGCTATCCCTGGAGCGCTTTTCTTTTGGGGGATCTGGCAGAGGATCTGGCGGCGGCCAGACGCTCTTTGGTGTCGGCGCGGGATCTGGCTGTAAAAGAGGATATACCAGGCTCCTGGCTGGTTCGGGTTACATCCGAGATAGAGGAATTGGAAAGTATACTTTACGGCGGGTCAGGTCTGGCCGGTTTTTGCCCGGCCCTTTTAGGCTTAAGCTTTGCCGCCTTGCCCGGCGCGGCTAAGGAAGGCGATAAAGAGGCCAGGGAGGAGTTCCGCCGTTTGCGGGATAAGGGCAAAAAAAAGGCAAATGATCTTAAAAAACGCTTCGGTCAACGCGCGCCCAAAGATATGCTGGCCGATCTGCGTTCTTTAGCCCCGTTGATGGAGCGATTATGTGGCCTGGTCTTAGATTACGGCACGGCCCTGGATAGGGAAAAGCGCCGCCGCAATCTGCTGGATTTTGACGATATGGAGCATTTATGCCTGCGATTGCTGTGCGACGAGGAAAACGGTGTGGCCGCTGCCTTGCGGGAAGCCTTTGACGAACTCCTGATAGACGAATATCAGGATATCAACGCGGTGCAGGAGCGCATTTTGTGTTTGCTAGCCCGCGGGGATAATATTTTTGCCGTGGGGGATGTAAAGCAAAGCATCTACCGCTTCCGTCTGGCCGAGCCGGCACTATTTTTACAGAAATACCGGGAATACGGGCAGGGCAAAGGTGGCCGACGCATAGATCTTAACCGTAATTACCGCAGCAAGGGTGGGGTAATCGCGGCGGTCAATTATTTGTTTAGCCAACTGATGAATAAATCAAGCAGCGAGCTGGATTATGACGAATCCCATGAACTTAAGGCAGGGCAGGAGGATTTTGGCGCCAAGACGGAATTATGGCTGATAGACCGTAATTTGTATAGCGTTGATGCAGCCGCCGAAGACGAGGATGCGGAGGATACGACCTTAGTGGCGCCGGATGAGGATACACCTGTTTTGGAGGCCAGGCTTTTGGGGCGGCGCATACTGGAGCTGCAAAAAGAGGGCTACGGTTTAGGGGATATCGCGGTGTTGCTGCGCGCGGCCAAAAGCAAAGAAAGCCTGCTGGTGCGGGAATTTACCGATATGGGCATAGCTGCTGTGGCGGGCAGCCGTCCCGATTATCTGCAAACGGCGGAAATCAGCCTTATTTTGGCCTTGCTGGCCATAATAGATAATCCCTTGCAAGAGCCGGAACTGGCCGCGGTGCTGCGTTCTCCCTTATACGCTTTTAGCCTGGACGAGTTGTTTCAAATACGCCGGGCCGCTCCCGAAGAGCAGTTATACGATGCCCTTGCTATTACAGCGCAAGGGGCAGATGAATTGGCCCTTAAATGCCGTCTTTTTATAGAGCGGCTTGACGGCTGGCGGGATAGCTTGCGTTTTCGGCGTATTTCGGAGTTGATAAGCGATGTTTACAGGGAGACCTCCTTATTGCAGTTAGCCGGTGCCTTGCCCAGAGGTTGCGAGCGGCAGGAAAATTTGTTGCTCCTTATAGAAAGGGCGCGGGAATACGAAGCCGGCGGCTATCGCGGATTGTTCCGTTTTCTGCTCTTTTTGGCGGACGGAAGGGGAAAATGCATAGCGGAGGGCTTGCAGCTTACCGAAGGCGAGGATGCGGTACGCGTTATGAGCATACACCGCAGCAAGGGCCTGGAATTTCCGGTGGTTATCGTGGCTAACCTGGGCGGTAACTTTGCGTTGCTGGAAGAAAAAAAGGATATTCTGT
>WRIA01000055.1 GCA_009782975.1 Clostridiales bacterium | reverse complement strand
AAAAATCCTTGAAAATATACGGTAAGACATGATATATTCAGATAAACAGTTGAATAGTTGCTCAACCATTTTATAGGAGTTACCAAAAATGATATACAAAGAAAGATATACCTGCGATTGCGAGGTAATACACGAGGAAGTAGTGGCCCGTGTCCGTAAAATAATGCCGGACGCCAAAAACTTTTACGACCTGGCGGATCTCTACAAAATGTTCGCGGATAATACCCGCCTGCGGATATTGTGGGCGCTCTCCCGGGAGGTAATGTGCGTATGCGATCTGGCCGTTTTACTGGGCATGAGCAAATCAGCCATATCCCATCAGCTTAAATCGTTACGCCTGGCCAACCTTATAAAATACGATAAACAGGGCAAAACCGTTTACTACTCTTTAGCGGACAGTCATGTGAAGGATATTTTTGAAAAGGGCTTTGAGCATATCCTTGAGTAATTTTTTTACTTAAACGATTGAACAATTGCTCAACTATAAGTATGATTTGGAGGGTATCCGTTATGAAGGAATATATTTTGCCGGGCCTGGATTGCCCTAATTGCGCCGCCGCTATAGAAAAAGACCTAAAAAAAATGGAAGGCGTTATCTATGCCTCGGTCAATTTTGTTACCGCTACACTGCGTATAGAGGCCGCCGGCGGCAATGGAGAGGAACTGTTAAAAAATATAGAGCGCATTGTCCACCGCCATGAACCGGATGTGCCGGTGCGGGAAAAAGTCCCCGCAAAGCGAGAAGAAAGCGGCAAAGAATACCGCGCCGGAACCATAAGAACATTTGTGGGCGCGGCTTTTTTGGCCGCGGGCATAGCAGCGGAGCAGATTTTCGGCATAAACGGCTATATGACCCCGGCGCTTTTCGTATTAGCTTACCTGCTGACCGGCGGCGGTGTGCTGTTGCGGGCGGTACGAAACATAACGCGGGGGAAAATATTTGACGAGAACTTACTTATGGCCGTGGCTACAATAGGGGCCTTTGCACTGGGAGAATATGCCGAGGCCGTTGCCGTTATGCTGTTTTTTCAGGTGGGTGAATATTTCCAGGGATCGGCGGTGCGCAAATCAAAAAGAACCATTGCCGGGCTTATGGACATACGGCCCGATACCGCCAACCTGCGGATAGGCTACAAAGTGGAGAAGGTAGCCCCGGCAAGCATAGGGATAGGCGACATCATCATCGTAAAGCCGGGGGAAAGGATACCCCTGGACGGTCTTATTACAGAGGGCGAAGCGGCGCTGGATACCTCCGCGCTTACCGGGGAATCCCTGCCGCGCATGGTTCGCGCCGGAGATAAAGCTCTATCCGGCTGCGTAAACCAAAACGGCCTGCTTACCATAAAAGTCACGCAGACCTTCGGGAGTTCCACCGCTTCCAGGATCATAGATCTGGTGGAGAACGCAGCGGCAAAAAAAGCGCCCACGGAAAGCTTCATCACTAAATTTGCCCGCTATTATACCCCAGCCGTTACCGGTCTGGCGGCGCTTATTGCCATAGTGCCGCCCCTGCTTACAGGTAGCGCGTGGTCTGTTTGGCTAAGCCGCGGCCTTATCTTTTTGGTCATCTCCTGCCCCTGCGCGCTGGTGATCTCCATCCCACTGGGCTTTTTCGGCGGCATAGGCTGCGCTTCCAGAAGGGGCATACTTATAAAGGGCGGCAATTATCTGGAAGCCCTGAACGAGCTGGATACGGTGGTGTTCGACAAAACGGGCACGCTTACAAAAGGCGTGTTCAAGGTGACGGCTATCAAACCTGCCAATGGTTTTTGCGAGACCGGATTGTTGGAAGCGGCGGCAAAGGCCGAAGCTTTTTCCAATCATCCCATAGCTTTGTCCGTGCTTAAGGAATACGGCAAAGCCCCGGATAGAACCGGCCTTAAGGAATACCGCGAGATAGCCGGACAGGGCGTAAGCGTAAAAGCAGCAGGAACAACGATACTGGCAGGCAACCAAAAGCTGCTGGAACATGCCGGCATAACCTGCGCGGAGGAGGCAGGCTGCGGCACTAAGGTATATGTGGCGGTAAACGGTGTGTTTGGCGGCTGCCTTACGATATCCGATGAAATAAAGAAGGACAGCCCTAAGGCTGTCGCCGCGCTTAAAGCTTTGGGGGTAAGAAAAACCGTTATGCTTACCGGCGACGACCCGCAGATAGCCCTGGCCGTAGCCGGGGAATTGGGCATAGACGAAGCGTTTGGCGGGCTGCTGCCACAGGGCAAGGTGGAAAAGCTGGAATTGCTGGCCGGACAAAAAAGGCCAGGCGGTAAGCTGGCCTTTGTGGGCGATGGCATAAACGACGCACCCGCGCTTGCTATGGCGGACATAGGCGTGGCCATGGGCGGCCTGGGCTCCGACGCGGCCCTGGAAGCAGCGGATGTGGCCCTTATGACCGACGAGCCATCCAAGCTGGCCGAAGCTATAGAAATAGCACGATTTACCAGACGCGTGGTCTGGCAGAACATCATCTTTGCTTTAGGGGTAAAAGCGGTGTTCCTGCTCCTGGGCGCGCTGGGCGCCGCTACTATGTGGGCGGCGGTATTTGCCGATGTGGGGGTAGCCTTGCTGGCCATCCTTAACGCCATGAGGGCCATGCGGATGTAAACACGGCCTTACCTGCTTACTTAAGATAATTATCTATAACGCTTTCCCACACATCATCCGGCACTATGCCCATACGCCAAAGGCCTATGCCCCCTACACCGTATTCCCTGGCTAGCGCCGCCTTTTGCCCCAGGCTTACAGGATCCTCGAACCACAACTGCATGGGGCTGCCGTCTTTATCCTTATACAGCAGGTACGGCACGCCGGAGGCTTCGTCACGCTTAACCTCGGCCGAAAATTCCTCTATTATCTCCCTTGCGCGGGATATATGCACGGAACTGCCGCGATAAGCGCCCCCCCAGGCCCGTCCGTAGGCCCCCAGCATTACATGGAGCTTTTCTTTGGGTATAAGCGTTAGCATATGATCCAGCCCCTGGCGTATCCACTGGGGAGAGGCCACCGGCCCCGGCTCGCTGCCCCCGTAATGCTGGTCGTAGAACATCACATGCACTCTGTCCGCCGCCAGGCCCAGCGCCTTGTAATCGAACATATTAAGCCAGGTCTCCCGCTCGCTGCGGCAGGGTTTTACGGAGACTGTAACAAGTTTATCCGGCAGCGCGGCCTTAAGTTCGCGGATAAAGGCGGTAAAATTATCGCGGCTTGCCGTATCCATATTCTCAAAATCTATATCCACACCGTCGACCCCTGTTTGCCGCACCAACTCCGCGATATTGGCCACCCCGTTGGCCCGCGTAGCCGCATTGGCCAGCATAGAGGCGGAGCCCTCCTGTTTGTTGGCGGGCGGGTCGCCGAAATCCGTTACCAATATAAGGCTTTCCATGCGTTCTGCCTTAAGAAACGGCAGAGCGTTTTCCTCCCAGCCGGAATTATAGTTTTTGGAAGCCACGCTGCCGTCCGCAAAGACTTTGTAGGCAAAATTTATCACCGTGTTAAAGGTACCGCAGTAAGCGGTCAGCATATCCCAGGAGGCGCTGTCGAAGTAATAGCCTGTTACGCGCCCGGCCTTAGAGGCGACGGGAGCATCCTGCGGCGGATTTGCGGTCTGCGCCGTATCCGGGTAGCCGGTGAATATCTTTACCGTGCGCGTGGCCGGTTCCCATTCCACCCGCGCTTGCAGGCTTTCCATTATAAAACGCAACGGCACCATTGTGTATCCGTTGCTTATCAGCGGCGGGGCTTGCAATTGCGCGGGCTCGCCGTTTATGTACGCTGTGGCACTGCCTATATCCAGGCGCAGGGTATATTCCCCGCCGAAAACCGTCACGCGGCGCAGATGACCGTCCCAATCTACCTTTAAGCCGCAGGATTCGCTGATGAACCTCAGCGGTACCATAGTAAAACCATCCAGTATAAAGGGAGGCGCTTCCGGCAAGACCCGTTCGCCGTTTATCTCCAGATGCACAGAGGCCTGCTCCTCTCCCAGGGCCGGAAGGGCCCATATAGCCAGCAAGGCCGTTATAAGCAGTATCAGCGATATTTTACGCAAGGGGGTCACCTCCGCAAACGCGTTCAGGATACCGTAATAAGACGCATACATTGTAACACATACGCCACGAAAGGTAAATACATGGCGCGTAAAAACCCGTACTGGATGACAGCGGCATCCTGCACGGGCGTGCAGCAGTATCCTGCACGGGCGTGCAGCAGTGTCCTGCACGGGCGTGCAGCAGTGTCCTGCACGGGCGTGCAGCAGTGTCCTGCACGGGCGTGCAGCAGTGTCCTGCACGGGCGAGTGGCATTTTATTTCTGTATTACTGTTTTTCTTTGACGCAGACCTGTTGTTTGCACCAATACCACTCCTAAACTAATGACAACCGTGCTGAAGATCATCCGCCCTGTTATAGCCTCGCCAATGACAAGCCAGGAAAAAAACATGGCCGAAATGGGATTTATATAAGAGTATGTTGACATTTTTGCGGGCGGCATATTTTGCAGGCCGTAAACAAAGCAGCCATTACCCAAAACCGTGCCGACCAGAGCCAAAAACAGTATGGCCGACCATCCCGGCAGGTTGTTGTGCCAGGAATGCCAATTGCCCATGGCGCTGCCCACCGTCATTTGCAGTAAACCGGCCGCCAGACACTGTAAGGTCACATCCGCCCAGATATTCCGGCAGCGGCGATGATATTTACCATAGAGAATTCCGCCGGACCAAAAAATGCTGGAAACTACCAAAAGCAGCAGACCGCCCATACTTTTGTTGGCAAGAGCCAGGTTGGGCAGCCATAACCATACTATACCCGCCAGACTTATACATAAGCCCAGCCAACCCCAACCGGACAGACGGTTGCCACTGGGCAGCAATCCATCAAAAAAAGCCACTATTATGGGCATAGCGGCATAAACAATTGCGGTAACGCTGGCACTGACCGTTATTTGCGCCAATGAAACACAGGCATTGCCCACCCCATACATCAATGCACCCATTATCAAGGAGTTTGCCACTTCACGGCGGTTGCATCCATGCCAGCCGCGATAAATAAAAGTCAGCATCCCACTGACGCAGGCCGCGATAAAAAAGCGCGAACCGCCCATAAGCAAAGCGGGAACATGCCGCACTCCGATGTTATTTCCTACAAAGGTGGCACCCCAAACTATGCCCACGGTCAGCCAGGCAAAAAATACAAAATGAGCTTTACTTTTTATACTCTTCAAAATGATTCCTTCCTGCTTTATGCGTGCCAATGGCAAGAAGAAGTATTCTTTCGGGCTGTACAGAAGTTAAAGCGGCATTAAAAGCTATAGTTTCGGTCACAGGCACCCGGGGAGATATTCATGACCAACCATACTTGCGCGGGCAAACGGAACGGCAGGTATGACAAAGACAAACCTCCCAACCGCGGGCGTTTTTAGCATTTGTATGTTTCCGACAGCGTTTTTGTATCACCCTATCTCCGGTTAATGCCTTGGCCGGGCAAGCATCCAAACAGCGCCGACAATTATCAAGGCAATATTGCTCCGTAAGCGGATCTGAAGGCAAATCCAAATCTGTTAAAACT
>WRIA01000054.1 GCA_009782975.1 Clostridiales bacterium | reverse complement strand
AGGCCAGCACGCACAAAGCCTTAGCGCAGTTTAAAGCCCACTGCCGCCCAAGCGCGCCTTTTTTGCCCGCGTCAGCGTGTGTAGTAGAAGTATCCATCCGGCAAAGCCCCTCCCATAGACTGCGGAGCAGCCTGATACAGCACATCAAAATATGCGGCTATGGCACCTTGCATATCCTCCCCGGTGATGAAAGTAAGGTTAAGGTTGCAGCGGGGTATGGCCTGCTCCGCCACGGCTGCTTTGGGGATTATACCGTGTTTTTCGCAAAGCGCGGCGGCCTGGGAAACATTGTTTACGGCATAATTTACAGATTGCTCCATATCGGCCATCAGGGTCGCTACGCTATCCGGTTCGGCCGCTATAAAGCTGTTTTGCGCTACCAGGGCGGTCATGGCCAGGCTGCCTGTGCCCAGGGCCTCCCATTCCGCGCTAAGGTCGAACACCATGCTTAAGTTGTCGTTTTGCATCAACGCCGAGGTAACAAAGGGTTCCGGCAGCATGGCAAGATCCACCTGCCCGGTGGCCAGCAGTGTGGCCAGCTCCGCGTGATCGTTCTTAAACTCCACCTGCACATCCCGGCCGGGTTGCAGGCCATGTTCCTGAAGCAGGTGATACAGTATGTATTCCGGGTTGGAACCCCGCGCCGTGGCATATATTGTGCGGCCGCGCAGATCCTCCCAATTTTGCACGGCATCCCCTGCTTGCAGCATATACAGCACGCCCCGTGCTATTATGGCCGTCATCCGTATCTGCCCTTCCGTTTTGGCGTAAAGGTTCGCGGCCAGATTGGTGGGCAGCGCGGCCATATCCACCGTGCCGTTGGCCAGCAGGGCCACCACCTGCTCCGGGTTATCGGTCAGATGGAAGTTATAGTTTTTTTGCCCGCTTTCCGATTCCTCCATAAGCCAGGCCGCGCCGATACCGGTAGGCCCCCGCAGTACGGCTATGTTCACTTGCGGCGTATCCTTGGCCGTTGAACAGGCCGCGCCCGCCGGTAGCAGCACTATAAGCAGCAGGCAAAAAATAAACTTTTTCATAGAATATTTATCCTCCGATCTTTGCAGCTTTAATTTATTTATACGAAGCAAGTAGCTCCAGGCTGTCTATAACCACGGTTTTGCCCTCCCGGTGCAGGCAGCCTGTTTCCGCTAATTGCTCCAGTGCCCGGTAAACGCTGGCCCTGCTTATACCCAGGCTTTGGGCCAGACGGCTTACAGTGGCGCGGCAGGCCGGGCGGCCCAGCATATCCGGCTGGCAGGAAGTTATTAAATGGGCGGCCAGGCGGTTTACCGCTTCCCCGGAGCCCAAAGCCTCTATTTTGCGGGTCAGAAATTCTATGCGCTGAGACAAAAAGCGTATATAATTCTCCGCCGACCGGGGCTGGCTTTTAAGCAGGTTGCGCACCGTTTCCAGGGGCAGCAGCAGAACCTCTCCGCTGCTTTCGGCCACGATCTCGCTTAAAGGCTCCCCGTCCGGGGCAAACAGCGCCGCCGCGCCGAAAACGTCGCCCTTGCCAAAGCCGCGTAGTATCAGCGTGCCGCCGCTTTTAGCCGAAGCGCGCCCCCGCACTATAAGGCCAAGATTATCCTGATTTATGCCCCTGCCGGAGATAGTGTCCCCCTTGCTGAAGGATAGGCTTCTCCAGTCTTTGGCCAGCAGTTGTTCCACCATCTCTCCGCCGGCTTGTGTAAGCAAAAAACTTTGCTTAAGCAATCGCGCGTATTCGGGCTTTAGCTTTTCTTCCGTCACAGTATCATCTCCACAAAGTATTCTACAAATAAACTGTAGCAGATGCTACACTATTTGTCAATACTTTTCATAACGGCCTGGTTAAACAAGTAATAAGGTGGCGCAAGGTGCTTTTTATCAGCGGGCATAGCCCTTTGTGTCCACGCCCGCACGGTTTTCTTTTATGCGGTTTTTGCGGGTAGGCTTCCTGTTTTGATAAGATAAAAATATTCGCGTTCCTAAACATTTTATTTAACTTCGCAAACATTTTGTTTAGGAACGCGAATATTTTTACCGATTTTGTAAAGGTGGTTTTACGTCTCTATTCAAAGGTTATATAGTCCATAGTCATCATCAGGAAGTTATCATATGTTTCACCGGTGCCATTTTCGGTGTAATGGTTTTACGTCTCTATTCAAAGGTAATATAATCCATAGTCATCATTAAAAAGTTGTCGTAGGTTTCCCCGGTGCCATTTTCGGTGTAGGGGTATTCGTCCGTGTATGGGGTAAGGTAAACCTCCACACCGGCGAAATCTTCCATAAGCTGCTTAAGAACATCAACGTCAACGCCCTCCTTGGGAACCTCGCCGTTTATCCACTTAACAGCGTATTCGGCGGCGGCAATGGTGTACATAAATCGTTCTTCAACCGGCCAAGCGGAAAGCCTGCCAAGCATATCTTCTCTTGCTAAAAGAGGTTTTGCCTTCGACATAAGAAATTCAGAATACGAGAGATAGGGTTTCCCCATAACATATCCAATACTATCAGTCTTAAAATGTTTCAAAAGTCCCACTTCAATCTCGTAAAAAGCCTCTACTATCCCATAAAAATAGGACGGATAGCCGGATTGCGAATAAATTGCCCCGGCACCTACTGCGGAGAGGATAAATACAGAGTCCAAACCGGAATAAGAGCAGAAAAAAGCTGTATTTTTCCCGCATTTATTTACCCTGTCGTAAATATCATTCCGAAAAAACTCAGTAAATGCCGAAGCGTTGCCGAGTATAGATTCAGGAACTTTTACATCTATAAAGTTTATACTAAGATCATTACAGGTCTGTTTTACTAATTCCCGTCTTCTAAGCTTAGTACTATCCCACCAGTAATCTTGGACTGAATAATGAACAAACGTTTCTGCCCCCAGCTTTTGAGCTTGCCGCACATTAGAAGAAGCTATATTATTCTCATCGCTGGATATAACAAGGTCAGCGGTTTGCATAGTGCGGTCAACTGCTTGCTGTTGCGTTTCGCCATAACTTATATCTGGCGCACAGTAAACAACATAAATATCTTTTCTTAATTCACGTAATTTTTCAAAAGCTAGATTTGCCCCCATAACAGCCGGGTTCACTACTATAGCCTTAACATCGATGTCAGCACCGAGTTCTGCAACTATATTTATTATCTCTTCTGCGTCAGACGAATACAGTAGCGGCAATGTTCTATGTAGTACCTTACTACTGCCATATTTTTCTATAATTGGCATGGCAGAATAATAGCAAAAATCGCCAGTCGGCATAGTTGTTATAATCGCTATTTTACCGGGGAAAGGTTCTGGCTCCGATTCCGGTTGTGGCTCCGGTTGCGGTTCCGGTTCCTGTACTGTATCGTAAGACTCTTCCGATTCGATGACCGGCGGGGTGGATCCTTCGGTTGGCTGGCGGTCAGCGCAGGAGGAAAAGGATATGGCGAGACAGGCCGTAAATAACAGTATAATTAATCTTTTCATTTTTTACACCCTTTTTACGCTTTTCAACTGTTTAAGAAATACAATGCAATTATATCATCACATTATCATAAACACAACTTTATAAGGCCGTAAGGTAATAGGGCGGGGTGTCACTATTAATTTCGGCGGTTGTAACTGATGAAATTAAACATAGCTAAAGATTTGAATACACATCAAATTTTAGAACCGGCAAAATATTCGCGTTTCTAAACATTTTATTTAACTTCACAAATATTTTGTTTAGGAACGCGAATATTTTTACCGATTTTGTAAAGGCGGAAAACCCGCCCGCTGTAAAAGGCCGCATCTGCAAACAAATCACAGCGTAAAAACATTTAATATCTGTTCATAATTCATAATAGTTTATATTTAACAACTGTTAAATATTGCGCAACTGTTAAATATTTATATAATACAACCGTTGGCTGTTGACAAACAATACATACATGCTTATACTTATTTTAGTAATCCTATAGGTAAACGGGGGTTTGTTTTATGGAAGCTATCAACAGCGCCGCCTTGGCCGGGGAGGCGGTGCGCCTGGTGCGCCTTATCTATCTGGCCGGTCTGGATAAAAGGATAAGCTGCGACGGCAATAAAATGCACTTTCAGATACTGTATGTGCTGTGCAATCATCCGCCGCCCGGCCTTACCATGACCCAGCTGGCCGCCGACATACAGGTCTCCCCCCAACAGATTTCCCGGCTGGTAGGCGTTATGGAAAATAACGGGCTGGTAAAGCGCAAGCACGACCCGGGCAACCGCCGCCGGGTATATGTACGGGTACTGCCCGCGGGCTTGCAGGAGATGGAAAATATAATAGCGCAAGCGCAGGATTGGATAGTGTCGGAGTTCAATATGTTCAGCCCGGAGGAAATGCGCCGTCTGCACGAATGTTTCGTTTTTATACGCTGCCTGTTGGAAAAGACCACCGCAAATACTACTGTACAAAATCCACCCGTTAAGGAGGAAGCCTTAGATGAATGAAGCCACAGATAGCGGGCTGGACACGGCGAAAACCGCCCCGCTTACGCCCGAAGCACAAATAACGGTCGATCCCCCGCCGCTGCCGAAAAGGCCCAAACGCTCTCGCGGCGGCCTTATTTTGCTTATAGTATTTTTACTGGCCATAGGGGGCGCGGCCTATTGGCGGCTGGTCGTTCCCAAAGAACAGCTGGAGCTGGTGCCGGAACAGGCCGTGCAGGTATATACGGCCAAGGCCCGCCTGGATAATATTGCGGTAAAAACCGTACTTACCGGCAAGGTGCGGGCCAGCGAGGAGGTCATGGTGTTCGCTCCCTCCACCGCCGAGGTAAGGCACATATATGTGGAAAAGGGTGATCATGTAAGCGCGGGCGACCGGTTGTTCTCTTTGGACGGCGCGCAGATGCAAAGCGGCTATACCCAGGCACAGACAGCACGGGACATGGCGGAGGAAGGCGTGGAGATGGCCAGAGCCAACCTGGAACGTATGCAGGCCCTTTACGACAGCGCGGCTATACCCCAGGCCCAGTTGGAGCAGGCCGAAAACCAGTTTTCCCAGGCTCAGAACCAATTGCGCCAGGCCGAGGCCGCTTTATCCGGCGTATCTACTTCCCTTAACCTGCTTAATTTTACCGCCCCGGTAGCGGGTCATATAACGGAAGTAAACATAAAGGAAGGTATGTACCCCATGCAGCAGTTGCCGGCCGTCTCCATCGCCAGCCTGGACGATCTGGAAATAGCCGCCTCTGTTTCCGAATATCTTATAGGCCAGCTTAAGGAGGACGATATTGTAAGTTACCGCATAGATTCCCTGGGCGGCGCAACCTATACGGGCCGGATAAAGAGCGTGGCCCTGGCCCCGGCTACCGGCACTATCACCTATCCTATAACCGTTGGGGTAATGGAGACCGGGGCCGGCATAAAGCCGGGTATGTTCGCCGAGCTTTCCATACCTTCCCAGCAGAAGGAGAACGCGCTGGTCATACCCGTGGCGGCGCTGATAACCCGTGGCGGAGTGACCTCTGTGGCGGTGCTTACCGGGGATCTGCCCTATATGAGGGAGGTCACCACCGGCATCAACAACGGCGAGATGGTGGAGATAACCTTTGGCCTTAGCCCGGGGGAAACGGTGATAACCAAGGGCCAGCATTATATT
>WRIA01000053.1 GCA_009782975.1 Clostridiales bacterium | reverse complement strand
CATATACTTCTACGGCAGATGTTCCGCGGATGAGTGTGTTTTGTCTTTGCCCGGAAGGAAGTGTCTGTATCATTAAACCTCCGGGAAGCAATGTCCCCTCGGTATTTTGCGTAATATTGGCCGTATTGGGATTTATGGCGCTTAAAACACAAGCCATAAGAACATTATCGTTAAAAAGCTGTTCCCCCCAATTATCGGTAATATAGATGGTTCTGGGCAGCGGAGTGTTGGCGGGCGGCGGGTTTATGGTAAGGGTAAAATTCAAGGCGGGCACGCCGGTGCTGGTCATCTCCGCGGGCTGCCTGGGGGTTTCGGCGCCGATAGGCGCGAAGCCCAGCTTGGAATACTGCGTGATGCTGTAATCGTAGCTTAATCTTTGTGTGCCGCCGGGGGCCGGGGGATTTACGGGGAACTTAACTTCAAAAATAACATAGTGGTTCCTGTCATCCAGTTTTGTAATGTAGATATCATCTGGGTCCGTAGAGGTGCTGGGGAGGGCCTGCGCTATAAGATAAGGGTAATCCCCCGCGTTTTGCGAGCCTTGCGGAGCCGGTATATTAAGCTTATATACGTCCATGCTGCCCGGGGCGAAGCCGATCTGCTCCAGATAATCGGTATTACCCGAAGGAGTACGCCAGATTACCGGGGTGTTTCTGTTTGAGGGTTTTGTTAAGTCGTCGGGAAGTATCCTTACATAAAACACATTGGTATCCACGTTGGGGTCTCCCATAACTATGGCGGGAACATTCCCCAGTATATAATTTCCGTTTACATCTACTATACGGTATTCCCCGCTTGATATATCCGCCGATGTAGCTTCGTATATATCCTTATCCGGGGCGCCCCAGGTTCCTTCCGCCGTTTTTTTCAGCAGCCTGAAGCCGGATTGCGGGGCGATGATCGGGTTGAACAGCCCGCCCACAAAAAGCTCTACAGTATTATAGAACAAATCGCCCCATTCCTCAAACTCATCTCTGGTAAGGTTGCCGCGCTGCGGTGTCATCACCACGGCCGCCAAGCCTGTAGGCTGCGTGTTATCCGGCACCAGCCTGCCGTTTTGAGCGCTTAACAAGGTGGAATACACACGCTTCATATCGGCTTCACGCTGAAATCTCAATTTTTCCGCGCCGGTAAGGGAGAACCTGAAATAGCCTTTGCGCCAGACAATGCTGCCCTCCGCGTCTGTACCGGTATATGGTTCGTTTTCGCGGAAAACCGTTTCAAATTCTATATTGCCGATCCTTGCGCCGTCTTTATCCAGTATATAGTATTTACCGCCGCTTAATTCCGTCTTTACCTCGCGCATTATCTCCCGGTTGTAGTCGCAGTCGTAGGAAAACCAGGTCATAGGCTGGGTAAGGCTTATACGCTCGCTGGAGCCGGGCAGGCTGACCTTGGGCGTTACGGCTGTTCTATCCGCCAGCTTCATCTCCAGGATGTATCCGTACTGTGTCTCTTGAATAGTGCCGGCCGGATAGTTGGTTGCCCCGGAATATTTGCTGCCGCTGGTGCCGGTATGGTCAAATGTCACCCCGTCCACACTCATGGGTGAAACTATTACAGTTACCGGTTCGCTTACGGGGTTGCCCGTAAAGGTGGGGTTGCTGAAAACCCTTATGACAGCCGCGCCCACGCCTGTGCTGCGGGCCCGTATCTGTATTTTATCGTTCGGCCCGACGGGCATAGGCGTAACACATTCGGCGGCAAGCCCTCCGGTGCCTCCCGTTACCTGTACATAATACTGCTGATTTTGCAGTGTTTTATCCTGAACGTCAAGATCAAGCTGCTGTATCTCGCCGGCGTACATCACCGAATTTTCAAGGGATATTTTGACCCCGGAGCTTTGCTTTACCGTAACATCCACGGTAGCGTAGTTGCCCAGCGTATTGTTTCCCCGCACGGATACCTTTACCTGTGTTGATACGCCCTCGGGATCCGCTATGGAGACCTCCCAGGGGGCGGTTATGCGTCCTGTCTGGTTGACGCCGGCAATATTCTTGTCGTCGCTTTCCCAATAAAGCTCTTTATTGGGCAGGAATGTGTAAGCCGTTATTTGCTGGGAAGCGCCGGGCGTAAGTATAACATTATCGGGATAAACAACCACGTCGTCCTCGTCGCGGAATACCCGTACCTGACAGCTGCCCTTAACATTGTCGTTGATCGCTATTGCCGTTATGGTGGCTACACCGTGTCCGCGGCCCGTAACTATCCCGTCGGCATCAACGGTGGCTACATCCGGGTCGCTGCTTGTCCATCTTATGGCGTCGGTCGCGTTTGCGGGAGTCTTTTTAGCCAGCAGCGTCTGGGTCCTTCCTATTATCAGGTTCGCTGTCTTAGGGGAGACCTCCACAGCCGTGGCGTCGATAGGTGTAGCCACCGTAACCGTTACATTGGCGGTTTTGCCGCCCACCGTAACCACCAGGGTATCGTTGCCCGGGCGCAAGGCGCGCAGGGTCAATGTGTCGTTTTGTATAGAAACGCTGGCTATGGGGGCGGTATTGTCGTTTCTCCATTCTGCAACCGGCTCCAGCTTGCCTATGTCTGTAGCGCTAAGTACACGGTTTTCCGACGTGGTTACGGTTATCTTAACGGTGCGCTCGTGGGCGACCGCAAAAGGCGCGCTGTTGGAAGCCGGTATTCTGGATGGATTTACCGTAACGCTTTTTATCTCCGCGTCCTTGGGGTCCGGCTCTTTGGGGCCGTTTGCGTAAAGATAATCCCTTATAGCGTATATCACGGACTGTAGGGATGAATACGGGCGAAGATCAAACAGATACCTGGCCATCTCCTCCTTTTGCGCTGTAGGATAGCTTTTGTAGGGGTCGGCCCCGGTCTGAAAACGCAGTATGGCGGCATTGGCCGAAGCTTCTATTATCTTACGCAGCGCCGCGGCGTCTCCCGCTCTGTTTATTGCGGCCAGCAAAGAAGATTCGGCAGCCAGACGCTCGTTAAGGGCTTTTTCAAAAACGGATCTTACAGAGGAAGGGGTAGCATAAGGAGATTTACGGCCGGCAAGTACCGCTTCGGCTACAACATCCTTACCGTCGCCGGATAACCTTGAATAAGCGCTGTTTCCCGAAGTGTCTATGGTAAGATCTATAGAAAACTGTCTTTCTTCCAGCACTTTTCTTATGTCGTCGATAGTTACGGCACGGTTTAGCGCATCCAGCCCCTTATTGCCGGAACTGGGCAGGCCCAGCGGGTTGTCGGAGCTTAATATGCGGCGTACAGCCTCCGCGCCGGTGTAAGGGGGGCGATCCGCGTCAACGCTGTAGAAAATGCCCTCGTCAAATTCGCTTTGCAAAGTATTTATTTCCTCGGACGTAAGCGGCGTAAGCAGCAGGGCCGAACTCATAAACTGAATGTTTTCCGTTAAGCCATCGCCCCAGTTTATATACAAAGTCTCCTTTAGCTGGCCGGTTTCCGCCCTCGTTTTACGAAAAACAGGCAGATACACAAGCAGGCCGCGATCCCCGTTGTATCTTTCCAGCCTTCTGCTGAAGGTTACGGGCTCGCCGTCCGCAAATTCGTATGTAAGATAAGCGGTGCTAAGACCCCCTTCCGGCGCGGGGATAAAAAAGCCTGTCCAATAAGCACAACGGCCATTGTGTTCGGTAAGGGGGATACGGCCGGATACATCCTGTACGACCCGTACCTCGGTGGCCGAGCGTCCCTCGCCGGTGGAAACGCTTAAATCGGATTGGTTGAAGGGAGAAAGGGACGAGCGGTTTGTCAAAAGCTGTATATGCAGGGAATCGTCACTGGCACGGCCCACCATATTGGGCGTAGCGGAGCGCGGCCCGGAAAGGATCTCGCCGTTTACTTCCGCCGACAAGTTTACGCCCACCGTGGTAAATTCGGGCTTTTGCTCTATATTAGCCCCGGAGTTCGTTACCAACAGGCTGCGGATAAGGCCCTGGCCCCAAACAGTTACGTTGGGGGCGGCTATTGTTATGTTTTCGGCGGAAGTCCCTACGGCCATACTCAAACGCGCGTTTTGTCCCGCGCCGTCAAAACGGATATTTAAAGACCGGCCGGAATACAAATTGACTATCGCGCCGCGCCCGCCTATATTGAACTCGTCCAAGGCGACGCCGTTAAGACCTACTACGGAACCTTCGCGCGCCTGATCCAATATGGTAAGGGTGGTAACGCCGCTGCCGGAAAGGGTAAACCCCGACACGGCCTCTACTTCGGGAACTACCGAATTATCCGTTACGGCTACATGGGTATCCGCACCGAAACTGGCCACATATATAGCGTTTACCGTGCTGTTGGATAAAGTTACGCTGTTAGGCCCGCCGCCGCGCACTATCAAACGCCCGTTTATAGTACAGTTGGAGATAAGCACGTTACCGTCGCCCACTCCGTCGCCTATAACGACATCTCCGTTTAAGACCATATCCCGCAATTCGGCGTCGCCCTTAGGCACCAACAGCCCGCCATGCAGGTAAACGTTGTGGAAAGTCGGCTCCGGCAGATGTATATTGGGGAAGATATTATCTACAAACCGTATAGCCTCTGCGCGGGTCAAAAAATTGCGCGGGCGCAGCGTGCCGTCGGGATAGCCGTTCAACAGGCCTTTTTCTATAAACCACGCTATATAGGTTTGGGCGTATGGAGAAATATATGTATGGTCGTAGAAATCGGAAAGTATCCATGTGTTGGGAGAGTTCATGCCCATAGCTCTGGCCAGCAAAGTAATGGCGTCCTGGCGCAAAAGATTGTCATTTGGCCGCATAAGGCCGTCGTCGTAGCCGTTGGCTATGCCCATGTTAAAGGCCATGGCCACTATATCATAATACCAGTCCTCCGGCGCTACATCGCTAAAGCGGGAGATATCCGCTTTTTCCGTTGCGCCCAGGGTACGCACCAGTATGGCAAAAAATTCCGCGCGGGTTATGGGGGCGTCCGGGCTAAAGCGTCCGGGGGCAAAATCCCGCAAAGCGCCAAAAGCCTCCCAGCGTGTTATGGAGTTTCGCGCCCAGTGATAATCTATGTCGGTAAAGGCGCCGGCCGCCCGCGCCGGATATGCCGGCACTAAAATTACAGCCGAAAAAATCATTATCATGATCATGATAGTGATAAGGGGGCGTTTAAATTTTTGCAGCATAGCTATCCCTCCGCTAATAATGGTTATTTTAACCCGTTTGATCCCATGGTTTTTGCACAGTCCTTTTATATTATATCGGTAATAACGTGCCTAAACTTCAATGTTTTATAAAAATTATACCGCTTTGCTTCCGCTTTTAACAAAAGTTTGTTTCTACAAATTAACATTTAAATGTTTAAATTGTTTATACCACGGCAGTGTTTTATGTTTAGGAACCTAAATAAAAAGTTTAGGAAGTTAAATAAAATATTTAACTTCCTAAACTTTTTACCGCTTTGTTGATTATGTATCGTTTTTCTACATTTGCCTTGTTTTTTACATTTTTTTGCGGCTTTAATTGCTTTTATGTGTCTTGACTTTTGCCGCGTTTCAGTGTATCATTAGTTTTGTTCAAGTATGTGTTTTTTAGCAGCGGTTTACGGAGAGTTGGCCGAGTCGGTCGAAGGCGCTCGCCTGCTAAGCGAGTATACGGGCAAAAACCTGTATCGAGGGTTCGAATCCCTTGCTCTCCGCCACTTCATTATGAGCCGCG
>WRIA01000052.1 GCA_009782975.1 Clostridiales bacterium | reverse complement strand
AGAAATATCGTAAATATCACCATATTGACGTTCACACCCATCAGCGTGCTCGCCTTGATATTATAAGAGCTGGCGCGTATCCCTAAGCCCACCTTACTTTTTTCGATGATGAGCGTCAGAACAAGCAGGCCCACCGCGGCTACGATGATCATGAACACATCGATACGGCCAACGGAAAGGGAACCCAGATGAAAAGGTCCGCCGGCAAATACCTGTGGGTAGGTGCGAAAAGTTGGGCCGATGGTAGCGATCACAAAATTCTCAAAAAAAATGGACGCGCCCATGGCGGAAATGATGAAATAAAGGAAGGGGGCATTCCGATTACGCAAAGGGCGGTATACAAGGCGCTCCAGTAAAACGGCGATGAAAGCGGTACCCAAGCCACACACCATAAACGCCAACCAAAACGGCATGCCCAGAGATACCATGGCAAAGTAGCCGATATATGCGCCGATCATGATAACGCCGCCATGCGCGAAATTGGAAAAATTCATGATGCTGTAAACCAACGAATAACCCACGGCCATAAGCGCGTATACGCTGCCCAGCGACAGGCCATTGATCAACTGTTGAAACATAACCGCCATGGCACAGCCTCCCCAAAACATAGAATAACAGGCCTACCGGAAGCAGGACCCTAGGGTAACGGGAGCAGCCCAAAAGAGCCGCCTTATTAGAAGCTTGTCATCATACTACAGGGTCCACCAAATGGCGGACCCGGCAGTGGCGCAAGTACATTACTTCGCGCCGTATTTTTGAATAAACACGTACTGATTCCCTTCGATCTTCTGGATGGAGCCTTCCTTGCCAATGGGATTATGATTCTCAGCAGAAAGGGTAATTGTACCGGTTACGCCCTGCACGCTGATTTGTGTGAGCGCATCGGTGATAGCCTGCGTATCATCGCTGCCGGCTTTTTCGATGGCGGCCACCAGTACCAGGTAGGCGTCATGCGCCATGTACCCGTTCATTTCCAGCGTGGTATTGTATTTACCTTCGAATTCCTTCTTCAAAGGTAAAAAGGCGGGGTCGTTGGTGTCAAGATGGTTCACAAGATAGCTGCCTTGCAGCTCTTCTTTAGCCATTTCAAACAGCGTATCTGAGGGCCAACCGTCACCCCCCATCAGTACACAGCTGACACCAAGTTCACGCGCCTGTTTGGCGATCAATGCTACTTCCTTATAATAAATAGGAAGGAATAACACTTCAGGATCGGTATTCTTGATCTTGGTAAGCTGGGCGCGGAAATCAACGTCATCCTTTTTGAAGGCCTCTTTAGCCACAATCGTGCCGCCCCGGGCGGTAAAGGTCTCTTCAAAATACTGGGTCAAACCCTGTGAATAATCGTCGGCAATGTCGTAAAGTATCGCCGCGCGCGTAAACTTCAATTCGTCGTAGGCATAACCGCCGGCGATCGCGCCCTGATAGGGGTCGGTAAAACATACGCGAAAGTTATATGGATGTACGGTGTTGGCAACGTCGTCAAACGTAACTTTAGGGTTGGTTGCTACGGTAGAAATATCGGGAACCTTCAGCTCTCTCAAAATGCCCTGTATGGCAATACAATGAGAGGAAGCATTGGGCCCGATAATGGCGCAGACCTTATCTTGCGAAATAATACGGCGGGTGGCGTTTACAGCTTCATTGGCATCACCCTTGGTGTCGTAGCAAGTCAATTCTACCTGACGGCCAAGTATACCGCCGTTCGCATTGGTCTTTTCTACAAGCATCTTGAGCATGTTACTCTCGTTCGTGCCCCAAACCGCGCTATCTCCGGTAAGAGAGCCGATCCACCCGATTTTTATTGGCCCCTCAGTTTTAGTATCAGCAGCTTTGTTCGTACAGCCGCATATCGTGAAGAGCATGAACATTGCCAAGACTAAAATAAGAATCTTCTTTGTCATAAGAACCTCCCCAATCAATTTTTTATAGCAATGCCTGTTAAGCATTGTATAGCGTAATGAGGCGCCTAATAGCCAACATGATTAATCTATAAAAATAATATGTGGCGACATAAAATAATATGTACTGACAAGGCATAGAAAAAGCATATAAATGCTTCTTGATATTTTATCGTTATTTTTTTCGGTATTTTTACTAGAAAAACAAAGATACTATATACAGTATCGTATATAGTATCACACATATCACTATATGAAGTGGTATCATCAAGAAGATGGCGCGGTCATGAGTCAATTTTTTTGGCGGCTAATCCGCAATCAGTAATCTAATCCTGCCCCCATCACCTTCCGGTTTATCATAATAGGCCGTAAAGGTGGTATTCAACTCCAAAGCCTGCTTTAAGGAAAGCAGCTTGTACTCCCCACCGGCAGCGCGCTGATATATGCTTACCGCTCCGGCCAGCATATAGCGTTCACCCGCGCCATCCAGCACATAACCGGCCTCGTACAAAGTTACTTTGCTCAGCTTTTCCAGCGCCTTTACGCTGTCCAGCTTACCGTTTTTAAACCCCAGCGCCGCCGGGCCCTTTTGCGCGTGCAGCACCGCCCCGCTTACGCTGCTGCTGGAGCTGTTACCGTTGATTATATAGCTGTAATTGCCGGAAAGCTGGCCGCTGGAGGATTGCCGCCCGTTTTCATCGGTGGAGACAACGGGCCTGTTCTCGCTGACCTCAGTAATTATTCCGTATTGCAGCAGATCCCCGGTAACGCCGGAAATGAACATTGCGCTTACGGCGCCCTGGCTGTTTTTGGTGTAATGCAGCACCTTGCCCTCGCCTATGCTTACCCCGTCCAGACGGCTTAGGTAGGTGATATCATAAGCGCCGTTGCCGTAAACCTCCATAATGCGTATATCCTGCGCCAGCTTGGTATCCCCCAAAAGCAGGTTAGCGGCATCCACCTTGCCCCGCAGGTTAGCGGCCTGACGGGCCGTAACGCCCGTTTCCCCGTTATTGTTGCTGAGTTTTACCAGCTTGCCCACCAGGCTGCTGTAATCCCGTTTTACCTCGTAAGTAAGCACGCTGCCGTCCACCGTTATAAGGGTAATGGTATAGCCGTTGTATTCCTTACCGTCCGAATCCGTGCCCACAAATTTATCGGCGGCGGTGGCAAAGCCCACTACATCAAAGACCAGCTCGCCCTGGCGTAAAATGTCCGCAGCCTTGCCATCCGGCCCCAGCAGCAATATCACTGTCTCCCCGTATTCTATGGCAAAGGACGCCAGTTTAAGCGCGGCGGATTGGCTAAGAGCGTAATCCATGCCGGAGATATTTATGGAAACGGGGCTTAAGCGGCTGGGCAGGGCCGCCTTAAACACGCCGCTTACCTTGTCGGAATAAGCCCAGGCCGTGTTCATGCCCGCGTGGTAATAGATAACATCATATAATTGCAGGGAGAAAAGGGAGCTTAAGCTGTCGTTACGATAAACCGTAAGGCTTTCCGTTTTAAGACCGGCGGCGGCATACCAGTTGGCGTTGGCGGAAGTAAGGGTAACAGGCCCCTCGGCTACGCCCGCTATAATGCCCTGCATATCTATAACGCCGTTTTGCAGGGAAAACCCCAGCACCTCTATTTGGGTACGACCCCCGGCGTTTACGGCGCACAGGGCATTATAGAACAAGCGGTTGGCCTGCTGCTGACTAAGCTTTTGGGCGGCGTGTATATCCAGGCCCTCCAGCAAGCCCAGGGAGGCGGCAAACTGCCAGCTATCAAGGGCGTACTGCTCGCGGCCATAGCCCAAAAGGGCCAGCAGGCCCCGTACCGCCGCGCCGGCCTCCACGGCTTCCTCCGGGCGGAATTTGCCGTCCGCGGCGGCACTCATATAACCGGCGCGGCTTGCGGCGCGTATGTACCCGGCCGCCGGATGCCTAAAGGATACATCGGCAAAAGGCGATATACTGCCGGCGGCCGAGACCGTATTGCGGGCGGCGGAGCTTTGCACCAGCATACGGGCGCAAGCCGCCCTGTCGAACATGGCGGCATCCTGGCCGTTGGGGGGCAACACCGAAAGCGCCTGCAAGGTTTGGCTTACGGTAAAGTCGTCCACCTCGGCGGCCAGGGCATTATCCGCCAGGGCCAAAGCGGCCAGAGCCGCCACCACCAGGGCCAACAGCAGCAAATTAAGCATCCTTTTGATAAAAGTCATGTTACTTCCTCCCTAAATATAGTTACGGATCATAAGTTGCGGAAAAAAGACCACCAAACCCACCAGCCCGTCAAGCCGCTTTCCCTTATTCATAGCGCAAAGCGTCTATAGGATTAAGGCGGGCGGCGCGCAAAGCCGGGAAGTAGCCGAATATTATACCGATACCGGCGGAGACCCCAAAGGCTATGCCCACCGCCAAAGGAGAAACCGCCGCCGTAAGCCCAATAAGGCTGCCCAAGGGCACGGATAAGCCGACGCCCGCCCCAATGCCCAGCAAACCGCCAAAGGCGCTGGTAACTACGGCTTCTATCAAAAACTGGCTCATAATATCCCGCTGTTTGGCGCCTATGGATTTGCGTATACCTATTTCCCGCGTGCGCTCGGTAACGGAGACTATCATGATATTCATTATGCCTATGCCCCCAACCAGAAGGGAAATACCCGCTATGCCCACCAGCACCAAAGAAAGGGTGCCCGTAAGCTCGTTTACCGTATCGGTCATAGCCTGGGCGGAGATTATGCGAAAACTGTTGGCCGAGCCCGTGGCCTCCGTAAGATACTCGGTAAGAGCATCGCTGGCCTCGCTTACCATATCCAGATCGTCCACCAGCAGTTTATAATTGCTTACCTGGCTGCGGCCCAGACGGGTGGTGGTGGTATAAGGCAAATATATCACATCATCGCCGGAACCGGCCGTGCCGCCGTCTTTTTGCGCCGTGATACCGGCCACATCAAAGTGATAGCCGTTGATACGGATACTGTCTCCTAAGCCCACCGAAAGCTCGTTGGCGATATAAGAACCTATAACGCAGACGCGGCGGCGGCTTTCGCAATCCATATAGCAGATGAAGCGCCCTTCGGCCAGCTCTATGCTGTCTATCATCTCCGCCATCTCGTTTACGCCGCTGATATTGGAAGTGATGCTGTCTGTACGGTTCTTTACCGTGGCGTTGTTCATGGATACATTGGGGGAGTAGGCGCTGAAATAATCGCCGCGCTCCAAAGCAAAAGCCTCCATATCCTTAACATCCACCGCGCCGCCCCGCATTATCATAACATTTATGGTGTTGGTACCCAGCCGGGCAAAGGAGGATGTGATATTGTTGGAAAAGCCGCTTACCAGGCCCACCAGTATTATCACCGCCGCCACGCCTATGATGATGCCCAGCATAGTAAGAAAGGAGCGCAGCTTATTTGCCAATATGCTCTTTAGGGCCAGTAACAGCGATTGCAGCAGTTTCATGGGCTATTCCTCTTTCACTTTATCGTTTCCCGTTGACCGTTTACAGCCGTTTGCTCTATTATCCTGCCGTCGCTTAAGCGCACCATGCGCCGGGCCTGGGCCGCCAGGTTTTCCTCATGGGTTATAAGCACTATGGTATGGCCTTCCCCGTTCAGCTGCCGCAGAAGATACATAACATCCTGCCCGGTCTTGCTGTCCAAGGCGCCGGTAGGTTCGTCGGCCAGTATAACCTTGGGGCGGCCCACCAAAGCGCGGGCTATGGATACCCGCTGCTGCTGCCCGCCGGAAAGCTGGGAGGGCAGATTTTTAAGCTTATCGGAAAGACCCACCCGCTCTAAGGTCTCCATAGCCCGC
>WRIA01000051.1 GCA_009782975.1 Clostridiales bacterium | reverse complement strand
TCTCCCTACAAGCATTTTTTTCCGCCGATCGTGAATGATTACCGCGGCGTTTTTGCTGATTCTCTTTATTATGCTCCACTTTGGGTCCGGCCTCATGACGGCGGCGGGTTATCACCACCCGGCGATATGGCTCCTCGCCATGGCTTGCGGTATCCACCCGCTTGTCATTTTGTAAAGCAATATGCACTATACGCCGCTCATGGGGGTTCATTGGCTCCAACTCTACCCTGCGGCCGGAACGCACTGCTTTTTCGGCCATCTTTTTGGCCAACGTCACCAAGGTCTCCTCCCGTCCGGCCCGGTAGCCTTCCACATCCAGCACCAGGCGGATATGCTCTTTTCTATCCTTGTTTACCGCCAGGTTAGTTAAATATTGCAGCGCATTAAGGGTCTCGCCCCGCCGCCCTATCAGGCTGCCCAGGCCCGGCCCGGATAATACCAGCCACACGATGCCGTCTTTTATCTGTGTTTCCTGCTTTGGCTGCACATTCAAGCCGGCAAACACCGGATCCAAAAAGGTGCGCGCTGCCCTGGCCAAGTCGTCCGCGTCTGTACCGCGGGGCTCCGCAGTATTAGTCTTGCTTTCCTTAAGCGCTTCCCGCTCAATTACGGTGTCTTGGCTGCTAACGGCCTTGCTTCTGCCGCGGCGGCGGCCCTTATTGTTGGAGCCTTCCTCCCGCGCTTCCGCCGGACGTTGCCGTATCATCTCCGTTATCTGGGGCACATCCTCCTCCGCCGTCTGTAAAACCGCTTCTTTAGTCTGTGGCCGTACATTCTTTTCGCGGACAGGCCGCTTCTTTTCTTCCGGTATATCCAAGGTGATACGCACCCGCGCATCCTTCTTGACTAATCCGAAAACGCCGCGTCCGCCCAATTCCAAAACCTCTATATCCGCATCTTCTATAGTGGCGTTAGCCAGTGCCAATGCATTGTCGATTGCTTCCTCCACCGTTTTGCCGCTGGCTTCAAAGCTCTTTAGCATTATATTCCCTCCTCGCAGGGCGACCGATATTTTTCCCAACGATGCCGTATAGCACCGAACGGGTCTATTCTTTTTTGTTTCCCCGCCCAAAACCAAAGCTTGGCAGTGCGGGTGGCGGCGGTGGGCCGCTTTTTTTCAGGCTGGTAAGAGGCTTTTCCCGCCCGTCCGGCAAAACCGCTACCGTAATTGTTTCCTCCTCGTTGGAATAGGGATGAGCCTTAACTTTTTTATCCCGCAAGGTGTAGCCGGGCGGCAGTATATAATCCACCCCGCCCACCGTAACGGTATTTTCATCCTTTTGGTTATCAATATCCTCTTCCACAAATACCTGGCCTTTTTGTTCGGCCTTCTTTATCTTCTTTTGCCGCCGCTCGTCTTCCTCCCGTATCCGGCGCTCTTCCTCAGCCCGCGCGTCGTCTTTAGCCCAGCGCTTGTTTAGCACAAACTGTATCGCCGCGCCCACAAGGCTGTAATATGACCAATACAAGGCCAGAAAGGCGGGGAAGGAGCGGGTCATAAAAATGAACATTATGGGAAAAACATACAGCATCATCTTTTGTGTCTGATCATTTTTATTGGTTAGGGAAAGGTATTGCTGTATGAATGTCGCCAGACCGGCTATTATGGGCAAAATCAAACCGCCTATACCGGGATAAGCGCTGTTCGGATGGCTAAGGTCGGTGATCCAGAGAAAAGAATAATACTCCGGGTGTGCGGGCACAAAAACACGCAGAGCCTGGAACAACGCTATTATGATGGGCATTTGCAGCAACATAGGCAGGCAGCTGGAAAAGGGAGAAACGCCCTCTTCCTTATATATTTTCATGGTCTCCTGCTGTATCCGCTGCTGGTTTCCGGCATATTTTTTTTGTATTTCCTGTAACTTAGGCTGCAAACGGCCCATTTGCCGGGTGGTTCGCTGCTGTTTGGTCATAGCCGGCTGCAACAATATTTTAATAACGATGGTAAAGAAAAATATAGCCAAGGCATAACTGGGTAGACCTATGGCCATGGTAATATCAAAGCTGCGTTCCACGGCCCAGGTAAAACCGTATTTCAGCCAGGCCCAAGGGTTAAAACCCAGATCACCTGTACTGGCACAAAGCAGCCATATCTGCGAAACAAACTCCATGTATAATCAAACCTCTATTCTTATTTCTTTATGCGGCTTGGGGCGCCGACATTTTTCTATCAACTGTTTTGTTCTTTGTCTTATGCTTTACCGGACAGACACAAAATTTTTTCACTACTAAAACGAACCGCATAGGTATTTTAGCCTTTTGTCTCTGTTACGGTACCGGGTCATAACCCCCCTTGGCCCAGGGATTGCAGCGCAGCAAACGCTTTAACCCCAGCCAGCCACCTTTAACTACGCCGTAGCGTGTAATAGCCTCCAGCATATATTGAGAGCAGGTGGGCTGATATCGGCAACGCGGGCCAAGCAAGGGGGAAATAAACTTCTGATAAAAGCGGATAAAGGCCGTTGCCAGCCATTTCATAGCTTATCCCCCTCATCGGACGCCGCTTTTGGCTTGCTTGGCCCGCTTTTTTCTCTCCTCTGCGTTACCAAGGCCAGTGATTTCGCCATATCGGCCTTAAGGCGTTGATAATCGGCTTTAGCCGCCGCGGGACGTAACACAAAAATATAGTCCGTACCGGGCGTAAAGTGGTACAGTAACTCCCGGGAAACAGCACGGCAACGACGTTTTATGCGGTTGCGCTCCACCGCTTTGCCAATTTTTTTGGAAACGGAAAAGCCTATCCGCGGCCCCTGTCCGCCGGTTTTGCGCCAGTACAGCGCCAGCGTTGGCACAGCAATCGTTTGCCCGCGCTTATATACCAGTTTAAAATCCCGGCGATCCCGTAAGCGCAAATGCTTGGGCAGCATCAGGCAGAAAGTCGTTTGCGGCCCTTGGCGCGGCGGCGGGCCAGCACATTGCGCCCGTTTTTATCCTTCATACGGGCCAAAAATCCATGCACACGCTTGTGTACGCGCTTTTTAGGCTGGTAGGTACGCTTGGTCATTTCGATCCTCCTATCTTAAGGTATAATACCCGATTTTGATAATAACAGAAGAATTATATCTCATATTCCCTGTCTTGTCAAATAATTGTAGGTTAAACGCCGCAATAAATCAGGAATTTTTTTGTGGATAAAGTTTATGTCTTACGCAAAATTGCCCTTGTTTTTGTGGATTAACTCTGTTAAACTATTTATTACAAGCCTTGTTTTTGTGTTTATCCACAAAAACAAACGGGCTGTAATTATTTTGACTCATTTATCGGTCATACTTATGCAGGAGGTTCGTTTGATGGAAACTTTTTGGCCCCACGTTTTAGATAAGCTACGCCTAGAGATCAAAGAAAACAGTTTTGAAAACTTTTTTTCCAATGCCGAAATTTTGGATGTACGGCAAAAAGGCGATTTGGTAGAAATACACGTTACCGATAGTTATGTCCAGGCAATTATAGAGCAAGTCTATACCGACAAGCTTAAAAACGCCCTGTTTAGCGTAACAGGGGAAAAACTCTCCGTTATCATACTGGAAGGAGAACTCCGGGCAGATACCTCGGCCTCGGCAGATACCGCAACGCCCCGCACCCATGCTTCCCAACCGCCGCCCCTGTTCAACCCCCGCTATACCTTCGATACCTTTGTGGTTGGCGAAAGCAACCGCTTCGCCCAGGCCGCGGCTGAATCTGTTGCAAAAAAGCCCAGCCGCATTTTTAACCCTTTGTTCATATATGGCGGCAGCGGTCTGGGTAAAACCCATCTTATGCACGCCATAGGCCAAGCGGTACTTAAAAACCGGCCCAACATAAAGGTAGCTTATGTTTCCACCGAAACCTTTACCAACGAATTTATCTACCATATACGCACGGGCAACGCCAATACTTTCAAAAACCGTTACCGCTATGCCGATGTTCTGCTTATAGATGACATCCAATTTTTGGCCGGTAAAGAAAGCACACAGGAAGAATTTTTCTACACATTCAATACCCTGCACGAAGCCAGTAAACAAATTGTGATCTCCTCTGACAGACCACCCAGGGAAATAGAGACCTTGGAAGAACGCCTTCGTTATCGCTTTGAAGGCGGGCTTATCACAGATATCCAAGCCCCGGATTTCGAAACTCGTTGCGCTATTTTACAGCGTAAAGCCACTAACGACCGTGTCTCTATTTCCGAGGAAGTTATTTTTCATATAGCCGGTAAGCTCCGCTCCAATATACGCCAATTGGAGGGCGCTTTGAATAAGATCATCTATCACGCCAAGATAAACGATATAGATCATGTAAATATGGAGCAGGCCAAAGAGATCCTGCGCGGCCTTTTGCCCCCGGATACAGAGGAAAAACCCCGTCTTACCATTAATCTTATACAGCGGGTTGTGGCCGAGCATTATCAGATATCCACCGAGGATATAAAAAGTAAAAGAAAAGACCGTTTTATCTCCCACCCCCGTCAGGTCGCTATGTTTTTATGCCGTGATATGCTGGGAGTTACGCAAAAACAGATAGGCGCAAGCTTTGGCGGGCGGGATCATACCACCTTTATACACGCATACGATAAAATCTCCCAGGGCTTGGCAGAAAACGAAACATTACAACAGGATGTGGAGCAGATCAAAAAAGCTTTACTGGGCTAAAAAGCAAAAGTGTCCGATTTTTGGACACTTTTGTTTAAGTGTTATATTTTTCACCACGCTTAAACAGACGAATTTCACATATTTTTGTTGAAAACCATGGAAATATTTATGTTTTTTTGGGGGATAAACTGTATAACCTAAAAATAATATTTATCTCTGTGGATAAAATTATTTTTTCTACATTTTTTCCACTGCCAATTTTTCTTGTTTTTTCCTATCCAAGCTGTGCTTATACCTTTTTTAAACCTGTTTTCCACACAGTTAATATTACTGCAAATAATATATAAAAATTAATATACTGCGCGATATAAACGTGATATACTATATTATGTACAGACCAATATAAAAAACAAGGCGGGGATTATTTATGAAGCTGACAGTACAAAAAGAAGATATCCTATATGCCGTAAACGCTGTGGGACGAGCCATAAGCAATAAAAATACTCTTCCCATATTAAGCGGTATCATGATGGAAGCATCGGAAGATATGCCAGGTAAGTTGGTATTGCGTGGTACGGATCTGGAATTAGCTATGGAATGCCTGATAGACGCCGAAGTAGAAAAGACCGGTAAAATAGTTGCGCCCGGCAAATATCTACAAGAACTGGTGCGGCATTTGCCATCCGGCCCTGTAACGCTTATAAGCGAAAACGCAGAGGAAATGCGCCTGATTTACGAACAATCGGAAATTGCCATACGCTGTTTCGATCCGGAGGAATTTCCGGCTTTACCTTCGGCGGAGGGGGATATTCGTGGTTTGATAGGTGTATCGACCTTTCGCCGTATGGTAAAACAGGTAAGCATAGCCGCCGCTACAGACGAGGTAAGACCACTTTTTACCGGGATACTTATAGAGATGGCCGGGCCGGAATTGGTTATGGTGGCTTCCGATACCCACAGGCTTGCTATTGCCGTGGGAAGCTGGCAGGGGGAAGACAGCGGGGAAGCCAAACTTATACTGCCCTGCCGTACCATGCAGGAAATAGCCCGCCTGGCGGTTAACGACGATGGTATGATAGAAATAATTGCCAGCCGTAATCAGGCGTATTTCTGCTTGGAAAATATCACCTTCGCCAGCAGGGTAATTTCCGGTCAATATCCGGATTATC
>WRIA01000050.1 GCA_009782975.1 Clostridiales bacterium | reverse complement strand
AGCCCACTTCGCTGTCTGTAAGCCATTCTACAATTATCTGCTGTTTTTCCGGCGATATATAGGAAAAGATGTCTGCGGCCATATTTTTGGGCAAAAGCCTGAATAAACGTACTGCTTCTTCCTGGCCCGCATTATCAAATATACCGGCTATATCCGCCGTGTTCATCTGTGTAAGCAATTCGCGCAGCCGCGCTATTCCGGCCGTGCCGCCATTAAGCATATGTAAAATATCCTTGTTCATACTTATCCCCCCCGTTCAAGCCTGGATTTTTAACAGTAAACGGGCGAAGGAAAAGTAAATAAGCAAGGATGTACCATCCAATATTGTGGTAACGATCGGCCCGGCCAGGACAGCCGGATCCAGCTTAAGCTTTTTTGCCAGTATAGGCAGAATACAGGCAATGCTTTTAGCCATTATCACTACCGCTATCAAGGTAATGGATATGGTAAAGGATAACATCGCGTTTCCTTTGCTTGTAAGCATAACACGCAAAAAATTTACCGCGGCCAGCCCCGTTCCGCATAAAAGAGCTACTCTAAGCTCCAGCCATAACACCTTAAAGACATCATGAAAGCCTATTTCGCCCAAGGCCATACCGCGAATGACCAGCGTGGAAGTTTGGCATCCGGCGTTACCGCTGGTATCCATAAGCATAGGAACAAAGGTCATAAGCACCGGCAAAACCGCCAGAGAGGATTCGAAGCCGGCTATTATAGCCCCGGTTATGGTTGCCGAAAGCATCAGTATCAAGAGCCATACTATCCGGTTGCGGGAATGTGTAAGAACGCCCGTTTTAAGATACGGTTTTTCGGAGGGATAAATGGCGGCCATCTTCTCAAAGTCTTCGGTGGCCTCCTCTTCCATAACAGTTACAACATCATCCGCCGTGATGATCCCCACCAGGCGCTGCTCTTTATCCACCACCGGCAGGTACAATAGGCTGTATTTGCGGAACAACTCCGCCGCTTTTTCCTGATCGTCCAGGGTGTGAGCGAAAACCACCTTGGTTTCCATAAGGTCGCCTATTTTCTCATGCTGTTTGGCCAGCAACAGCGTTTTTAAAGAAACCGAGCCGGTAAGAAGTTTGTCTCGCCGCACCACATAGCAGGTA
Organism: Clostridiales bacterium; assembly: GCA_009782975.1. The sequence goes on along the minus strand of WRIA01000050.1, from coordinate 4,628 downwards.
TAGATATCGTGTGTCTTATTTTTTCTTATGTAGTCGAAGGCCTCCCTTACCGTAAGGTCCTCCCGCAGATCCACATATTCGGCTGACATTATGCCGCCCGCGGAATCCGGCGGGTACTGCAAAAACTGATTTATAAGCTGCCGCTTGTCCTCCCCAATGTTCTGCAGCAACCTTTTTATGGCATTAGCGGGCATTTCTTCAATAAAATCAACGGCGTCATCCACAAATAATTCATCCAGTATTTTTCCTATTTCGTCGTCGCTCATAGCTGCCACTAATGTTTGCTGGTTATGGGGTTCTATATACGAAAAAACGTCCGCTGCCATGCTTTTGGGCAGGATGCGGAACACCTGTAAGGCCTTTTCGTTGCTTAAATGCTCGAATATCTCCGCGATATCCACCGTGTTCATCTGCGCCAGCAGATCATGTAATTTACCCACATTAACGGGGCTTTCGTTAATAAGTTCCAGAATGATCTCTTTCATATAACGGCCCTCCTGACCCAATAAAAATTTCAATAACGCCCGCTAAGGAGCGTTTTAAGGTGATAAAACGGAAACAAACTTGTTCTTTTTCCACCATACTTCGGTAATGATCGTCACTTTCCGAACCATGTAAATCGGTATGTTCCATTTTTCTCACCTCCTTGAAGTTTTATCAGCTCTTAGTACCGTTTTTGCTGTTTATTCTTTATTCCCTTTACCATCCTTAAAACCTGCTTATAACAGTAAACAATCTTATATTTTTTATAGCAAAAACGCTGCGACCCGCTACACAAAACAAAAATGCCGGTCGATTACCGGCATTTTTGCACCTGTTTTATTAATTTTACTCCAATGTTATAACGGTACCTGTTTTGCCTTCCAGCGCGTCCACCGCTTTGTAAAGCGAGGTGATTATAGCTTTTTTGGCCGGGCCGCTTCTGGCAAACTTCATGCCCGCCTGCACCTTGGGGAGCATACTGCCGGGGGCAAAATGCCCCTGTGCCACATAGCGCTCCGCCTCTGCCAGCGTCATATGATCTACATCCTTTTGATCCGGTTTATTGTAGTTAAGGCAGACCTTTTCCACCTCGGTCAGTATCATAAGCGTATCCGCGGCAACTTCCTCCGCCAGCAGCTCGGCGGCAAAATCCTTATCTATGACCGCGGCCACACCCTCTATATTACCGTCATCCAGCTCTATCACCGGTATGCCGCCACCGCCACAGGCTATCACGATAGTGGTATCCCACAGCCGCCGTACCGAACCCACCTCTATAATGCGATTGGGGATCGGGGAAGCCACCACCCGCCGCCAGCCGCGGCCCGCGTCCTCCTTCATAACATAGCCGGTCTCGGCGGCGATCTTCTGCGCTTCCTCCGCGTTGTAGAAAGGGCCTATGGGCTTGCTGGGGGCGGCAAAACCGGGGTCGTTTTTATCCACCACCATCTGTGTCACCAGCGTTACCACCGGTATGTGGCCTTTGCCTATACCGCGCAAGGTCTGACGCATCGCCTGCTGTATATGATAGCCTATATAGCCCTGGCTCATGGCCCCGCATACATCGAAGGGCATTGCCGGGGTAACATCCTTGGCGGCTTCCGAGGCCAGCACTATCCGGCCCACCTGCGGCCCGTTACCGTGTACTATGGCTATCTCGTAATCGCGGCTTACTATTTCCCCTATAAAATCGCAGGTCTTTTTGACCACATCCAACTGCGCGCCAGCGGTAGCAGGCCCCTTGCTTTCCTGCAATGCATTGCCACCCAAAGCTATAACTATGCGCCCCTTACATTCTCCCATTTTTAGACCTCCTTAAATTTAATAGTTTGCTTAGGCCATGGTTGCCACAAGCACGGCTTTTATGGTATGCATACGGTTTTCCGCCTCGTCGAACACCTTGGAATGGCGGCTGCGGAATACCTCGTCCGTAACCTCGCGTATGTCATAGCCCTGCTCTTTTTGACCGGAGGCCATGGTGGTTTCAAAATCGTGGAAGCTGGGCAGGCAATGTAAAAAGATCATATCCGGATTTTGCGTTGCCGCAACCGTTTCCATAGTGATGCGATAAGGCGTAAGCGCCCGAACACGTTCCGGTATCTGCGCTTCCTCCCCCATGGAGGCCCAAACATCGCTGTACAGAACATCCGCATCCTTAAGGCAGGAGGGCTCGTGGCAAACCTCTATTACAGCGCCGGTCTCCTTGGCGACTTCCCTTGCCCTCTTTAGCACGCAGGGGTCGACCTCAAGCTCCGCCGGGCCAAATGCCACAAAATGCATACCCATTTTGGCGCAGCCGTACATCCAGGCATAGGCCATATTATTGCGTATATCGCCGCAGAACACCACTTTGCACTTGTTAAGCGGCTTGGCTATATGTTCTTCTATGGTAAGCAGATCGGCCAGTATTTGCGTGGGATGATCCACATCGGTAAGGCCGTTGAACACCGGCACGCCGGAATAACGGGCCAGATCCTCCACCACCTGCTGTTTAAAGCCCCTGTATTCTATGGCGTCATAATAGCGTCCCAGCACCCTGGCCGTATCCTCCAAAGATTCCTTCTTGCCCATCTGGGAACTGCCGGAATCCAAAAAGGTAACATGGGCGCCCTCGTCCAGCGCCGCCACCTCGAAGGCGCAGCGCGTGCGGGTGGAGGTCTTTTCGAACAGCAACACTATATTCTTGCCCTTTAAAGTATCCCCGGCTAATCCGGCTCTTTTCTTGGCCTTAAGATCGTGGGAAAGATCCAGCAAATAGCGTATCTCCTCCGGGGTAAGATCCATAAGCGTCAAAAAACTTCTGCCTTTTAAATTAACAGCCATGTTTGCGGCTCCTCTCTTATTTACTTAAAACCTTAGATATTATTTCACAGGCCTCGTCTATCTGCTCGTAGGTGATGACGATGGGCGGGGCGAAGCGGATGGTGCTTTCGTGGGTCTCTTTGGCCAGCACCCCGGCGGCTATCAGCTTTTTAACGTAGGGGGCGGCGTCAATGGAGAACTCCACACCTATCAACAGGCCCTTACCGCGTATATCTATGATCTCGTCATTTTTGATCAGGCGCAGTTTATCCATAAAATACTCGCCTTTTTCCGCAGACATTTTTGCGTAATCATCACGCAACAGTATCTCCAAGGATTTTATGGCAACCGCGCAGGCCAGGGGGTTGCCGCCAAAGGTGGAGCCATGAGAACCCGGCTCGAATACCTCCATTATCTCCTTATCCGCGGCCACCGCCGAAACCGGCATAACGCCGCCGCCCAAAGCCTTGCCCAGCACAAATATATCCGGCACTACATCCTCGTGCTGGCAGGCAAACATTTTGCCCGTGCGGGCGAAGCCGGTTTGAACTTCGTCGGCTATCAGCAGTATGCCGTGCCTGGTGCATATCTCCCGCACCGCCTTAAGATAACCGGCGGGCGGCACCAGCACCCCGGCCTCGCCTTGTATAGGCTCTACCAAAAAGGCCACGGTGTTTTCCGTAATGGCGGACTCCAGAGCAGCCGGGTCGCCATATTTTATTACCTTAAAGCCGGGGGCATAGGGGCCATACGCGCGGCGCGCTCCGGGGTCGGTACTCATGGAGATTATGGCTATGGTGCGGCCGTGGAAATTGTTTTCGCACACTATTATCTCCTGCTTGCCATCGGCAGTGCCATTTTTATCCACACCCCAGCGGCGGGCCGTTTTAAGCGCCGTTTCCACGGCCTCCGCGCCTGTATTCATGGGCAGTATCATGCTCTTGCCCGTAACATCGCATAATTTTTCAAAGAAATCCCCCAAAACGGCATTATGAAAAGCGCGGGAGGTCAAGGTCACTTTATCTAGCTGATCCTTGGCGGCGGCCACTATCTCCGGGTGACGGTGGCCGAAATTAAGGGCCGAATAAGCGGAGAGCATATCAAAATACCTGCGGCCCTCCGGGTCATAGACCATAACGCCTTCCGCCCGTTCCGCCACCACCTCCTTGGGGTGGTAGTTGTGCGCGCCCAAACGCATAGTCTTTTCGATAATCTGCTGGGTAGAAGCCATATTCTTCATCCTTTCCTATGATTTATCCAAAAAATATCAGCATCCACTTAAACCATGTATCCAATTTTAGTATATTACAACCGCGTAGCATTGTCAAGGAAGTAACCCAAAATAGGAAGGTTTAATTTGCATATTATATCATTAATATGTATAAATTTCCATCATTATAGTAAAGAAAAACTATTTAGAACATTTACGCCCGCGCAACTGTCTAATTTTAGACAGTTTTCTACATTTTGATATTAAAAGCATGGGGTTCTTTATGAAAGCGTCTAATTTTAGACACCCTTTAGACGTCAAGCAACTCATTGATTCCACGCTTTTAATTATTGATGTTGCCGTACAAAATGCGCGTGATTGTCTCGAAACTGTTGCGCTCCAAAAGTAAACACGAAAAGAGAGGGGCGGCCAGAAATGGCCGCTCTCATGTTCATTTCCGTACACCCGTACCCGCGTATTTTTCCAAATCGTACCCGCACGTTCCATTAAATCGTACGATCGGGGTTCCATCCCCGACCGCACGCCCGTACCCGCACGTTACATTATACCGTAGGGTCGGGGTTCCATCCCCGACCGCATGCCCGTACCCGCCCGTATCATTATACCGTAGGGT
>WRIA01000049.1 GCA_009782975.1 Clostridiales bacterium | reverse complement strand
GAGCCCAATATCTCTATCCAGCCGCTGCCCTTGCACAAACGGCAGCCCGCGCCGCCGCAAATGAAGCAGGAGATATCCACCTCCGCCGAGGGTTCGGTAAACGGAAAATAACTGGGGCGCAGGCGTATCTGCCTTTCCTCGCCGAACATCCGCCGGGCGAAGGCCAGCAGGGTACCCTTTAAATCGGCCATAGTGACCCTGGTATCTATATACAAACCTTCCACCTGGTGGAACATGGGCGAATGGGTGGCGTCGTCGTCGCGTCGATAGACCTTGCCGGGGCAGATTATTTTGACCGGTACGGCAGGGTTCATAGCTTCCATTATATGGGCCTGCGCCGGCGAGGTATGGGTGCGCAAAAGCATGCTGGCGTTGAAATAAAACGAATCCTGCATATCGCGGGCAGGATGCCCTGGCGGCATATTCATGGCCTCGAAATTATAATAATCCGTCTCCACCTCCGGCCCTTCGGCTACCGAGTAGCCCAGCCCCAAAAAGATATCGGTTATCTGACGCGCCACCTGGGAAAGGATATGGCTTTTGCCCAGGGGTAAGGCACGGCCCGGCAGGCTGATATCCAGCTTTTCCGCAGCCAGCTTTTGCCTTAAACCGGCCTCTTCTATGCGTTTAGCCGCCGCGGCAAAGGCTTCCTCCAGTTCCGCCTTTACCTTGTTAACCGCCTGGCCGAAACGGGGGCGTTCCTCCGGGCTTAAGCTGCCCATGGAACGGGAAATCTGCGTAACGCCGCCCTTTTTGCCCAAATAGAAAACTTTAAGCTCCTGCAAAGCAGCTGCCTCGCCGCAGGCCGCTATGCGGACAAAAGCCTCTTTTGCCAGACCTTCCAATTGCTCCAACATTTTTTGACCTCCGCTCTACTAAAGAAAATGCCTTTCATCCGCACGGACAAAAGGCAGGCAAACCTTCCTGACTCTACGGAGAAGCAGCTACAGCAGGCTGACCCTCCGGTAAAACATATATACGGCAATGGAACCTGTCTGCTCGAAAATTTTCCACAAAGATTCCGCGCTAACCTTCATAGCACCACTACCTTTCGCCTTATTATGTTAATTATAGCATAAGGCCGGGCGGAAGGCAAGGCCATAAAAGGGGTATTTTTTGTTTTTTTTAGAAATCGTTTGGTTCCGGCGGTATATATAAGTTTTGCAGGGTATCCCGCAAGCCAAGGGTATTTTCGCTTATCTGCCGGTAGCCGTAAAAAATGCTGCCGTTTATGCCCAACTCCTTATTTAGCGCCAGTTGCTTTTCTATTTCCTCAGCCGTGGTCCAGGCCGCTTCGGCGGAGCCACCCAGGCGGTAAGCCCCGTGTCCTATATAAAGGCGCACATCCGTATCGCGGCAGACCTCCTGCCACCAGCGGGCCAGATGAGCGTAATCGCTGCCCTCTTTGCCGATAGCCCAGTAAAGCTGGGGAGCTATATAATCCACCAAGCCATCCTTTACCCACTGCCGGGTATCCGCGTAGATCTGGGAGTAACTCTCGAAACCGTTGGTATCTGAGCCTAAAGGGGAATTTTTGTTGTTGCGCCAAATACCGCTGGGGGAAACGCCAAAGGCCGTCCCGGGCCGTGTTTCCCGTACCAGGGCCTGTATCTTACATATAAGCGTCTGCGTGTTTTCCCGCCGCCAATCCGCCAGGGGCAGGTCGCTTGGCTGCGCATACTTGGCATAAGCGGCGCTGTCGTCGTAATTGGGATCCGGCGGGTAAAAATAATCGTCCAGATGTATGCCGTCCACCGCGTAGTTTTCCAATATCTCGCGGATGCCCACGAGCACTATGGACACGGCCTCCGGCTCGCCCGGATTAAGGTACAGGCGGCCGTCTCCCGCGGATAAGGTCAGCTCCGGGCGATACTTTACCGGCGAACCTTCGGCTAGGCAGGCTATGGTATTTTGCGGTTTATCCTGACTGCCCATGGTCAGGCGGTAAGGGTTTATCCAGGCATGGAGGGCCAGGCCGCGACTATGAGCCTCCTCCAGCATAAAGCCCAGCGGATCGTAGCCGGGGTCGCTTCCGGTGCTGCCGGTAAGATATTCCGACCAGGGGAATATTTGCGAGGGATACAAAGCGTCTCCCGCAGGCCGCACCTGGAAGAACACCGTGTTTAGCCCGGCATCCAGCGCGGTGTCCAGTATGGCGGTAAGCTCCTGCTTTTGCGCCTGTGCATCCCCCTTTTCCTTGGGAAAATCTATGTTAAGCACGGTGGCTATCCACACGCCGCGCATCTCCTCCGGCAGCACGACCTCCGCTGTAACAGGCTGTTCTTCGCCGATCTCGGAAAAGGCGGCCAGGGGCGGCGGGGTAAGATCCTCCGGCAGCGCCACGATACCGCCGCCCCTGGCGGATACACCCACCGATACGGCGTAAAGCCAAATAGAGAGCGCGGCGGCCAAAGCCGTCACGGCTAATATAAGCCAGGGGATATATCTTTTTAGCATATCCATATATTGCCCCTCCCGCAATGGGCTGCTAGGCAGAACCAGTGCCAAAACCCCGGATTTTGAGCTATAGCTACGTGCCCGGCTTAGGTTTTGCCAAAGGTAAAATCAAGCGAGGTGCAGCCCAAGTTTTAGGTTTTAAGTTTTGATTGTTAAGAAGTAATATTTTAATATTCGTACAAAAACCGGCGGTTCCTGCTAAGCAGGAGGCAATAAGCGGCAGGAAAGAGGCCGCCGTTTCGCAAAAAGTGTCGAAAAGCAGATGTTTTTTGCGGCGGGTAAACGTGGCGGAAAAATGCCGGTAAAGTTGTATTTGCAACATATCGGTGGTAGGATCATGAAAGATACAGAAACAGTTTGACCGCGGCAAAATATTCGCGTTCCTAAACATTTTATTTAACTTCCTAAATAAAATGTTTAACTTCGCAAATATTTTTACCGCATCAAAATTGACCCGCAAAACACGGCGACCCTGTCACTTTTTATGACAGGGTCGCCGTATCGTTTTTTAGCTCTATGTTCCGGCTTGCGGCGTTTAATCCGCCATACGTTTATAGCTTTCCATACGCTCCGCCGCGTCCGCGGTGGTCTTGGCGAACAACTCCTCCGCCTCCTTGGGGAATTGCCGTTTAAGCGCGCTGTAACGAACCTCGTCCCCTATAAAATCGGCAAAAGATTTGGTGGGCTCCTTGGAATCCAGAGTAAAGGGATTCTTGCCTTCCTTCTTAAGATCGGGATTATAGCGGTAAAGATGCCAGTAGCCGCTTTGTACAGCCTCTTTCATCTCGGCCATGGAATTGGACATACCGCCTTTTATGCCGTGGTTTATGCAGGTGGCATAGGCTATTATCAGGGAGGGGCCGTCATAGGCTTCCGCCTCTTTTATGGCCTTTAAGGCTTGGTTCATATCCGCGCCCAGGGCTATCTGGGCCACATATACATAGCCGTAGCTCATAGCCATCATGCCCAAATCCTTTTTCTTGGTGCGCTTGCCGGAAGCGGCAAACTTTGCTATGGCCGCCGTGGGCGTGGATTTGGAGCTTTGACCGCCGGTATTGGAATAGACCTCCGTATCATAGACGAAGATGTTGATGTTTTCGCCGGAGGCCAGCACATGATCCACACCGCCGTAACCTATATCGTAGGCCCAGCCGTCGCCGCCAAAGGCCCAGAAGGATTTTTTGATAAGATGATCCTTGCGCTTAAGTATTTCCTTGGCCCTTTCCCCGTTGCAGGCTTCAAGCAGCGGCAGCAGTTTGTCCGTGGCCGCCTTGGAGCCATCCGCGCACTCGAAATTATCCACCCATTCCTGCAAAGCGGAGATAAGTTCCTTTTCGCCGCATTCACATTTGGCCACGGTTTCTTCCACCAGCGCCTTCAACTCTTTGCGCTGGGCCACGGCCCCCAGCAACAGGCCAAAGCCAAATTCGGCGTTATCCTCGAACAGGCTGTTGCACCAGGCCGGGCCCTTGCCATCCTTATTGGTGGTGAAGGGCATGGCCGGTACCGCCGCCCCCCAGATGGAAGAACAGCCCGTGGCGTTAGCCAGCAGCATACGGTCGCCGTAAAGCTGAGTAATAAGCTTGCAGTAGGGGGTTTCGGTGCAACCGGCGCAGGCCCCGGAGAATTCCAGCAACGGCTTTTGAAACTGGCTGTTCTTTACATTGGTGGGGGCCACCAGACCGGTTTTATCCTTAAGCCCCAGGGAAATTTCCCAAAGCTCCTCCTGGCGTTGCTGAGTGGCTATCGGCTGCAGGGTAAGGGCTTTTTCCTTGGCCGGGCAAACATTGGCGCATACGCCGCAGCCCTGGCAATCCAGTGGACTTATCTGCATACGAAAGCCGTAACCGCTAAGTTCCTTGCCGGTGGCGTTAAGCGTAACAAAGTCCGCGGGCAGGCCGGATTTTTCCTCTTCCGCCACAAGCACCGGGCGTATGGTGGCATGGGGGCAAACCAGGGAGCATTGGTTGCACTGTATGCAGTTTTGCGGCAGCCATTCCGGCACAAAGGCGGCCACACCGCGTTTTTCGTATTTGGAGCCGCTGAAGGGGAAGGTACCGTCCTCCCGGCCTTTAAAGGCGGAAACCGGCAGGGTATCTCCCTTTTGCGCCGCCATTGGCCGCAATATTTCCGTCAGGAAGGCCGGTTTATCCTTATCCCCGCAGCAACAGCAGCATTCATCTTTGGCGTCGGCCCAGGCAGCCGGTATCTCTACCTGATGATAGTTGTTCAAACCGGCCTGCACAGCCTCGCGATTCATGTTAACTATCTTTTCGCCCTTCTTGCCGTAAGCGTGTTCTATGGAGTCGTTAAGGGCTTTAAGGGCCACCTCTACGGGTATTACCTTGGAAAGCGCAAAGAAAGCCGCCTGCATCACCATGTTGGTGCGATTGCCAAGACCCAGCTCCCTGGCGATATCCACCGCGTCTATGGTATAAAATTTTATACTGTTCTTGGCCAGGTATCGTTTAAAGTCGGCCGGCAGCTTTTCCTCCAGTTCCCCGGGCTTCCAGATGCAGTTTAGCAGGAAGGAGCCCCCCTGCTTTAAGCCGTCCAGCACATCGTAGCTACTTATATAGGCCTGGTTAGAGCAGGAGATAAAATCGGCCTGATTTATCAGATAAGGTGCTTTGATGGGCTCGTTGCCGAAGCGCAGATGGCTTACGGTTACTCCGCCGGATTTTTTGGAATCGTAGGAAAAATAGGCTTGGGTAAACATATCTGTATGTTCGCCTATGATATCGATAGCCTGCTTGTTAGCGCCCACCGTGCCGTCGGAGCCCAGCCCCCAGAATTTGCACTGTATGGTGCCACCGGGCAGCAAGTCCTTAACCTCGCCACGGGGCAGCGAGGTATGGCTTATGTCATCGACTATGCTTATTGTGAAATTATGCTTGGGTTTATCCGCCGCCAGATTATGGAAAACAGCCTCCAGATCCGCCGGTATGGTGTCTTTGCTGGCCAGACCGTAACGGCCGCCCACGATAAGCGGGGCGTTTTCCTTGCCGTAGAAGGCGGAGATCACATCAATGTACAAGGGTTCTCCGGGAGAACCGGGGGTCTTTACCCTATCCAGCACGGCGATGCGCTTTACCGTTTTTGGCAGGCAATCCAAAAAGTATTGGGTGGCAAACGGCCTGTACAGGCGTACTTTTACCAGGCCTGTTTTGCGCCCGGCCCGGTTCAGCTCGTCCACAGCCTGCTCTGCGGTCTCGCACACGGAGCCCATAGCCACGATAATGTGTTCGGCATCCGGGGCGCCGTAATAATCGAACAGATGATAAGAGCGCCCGGTCAAATCGGAGATCTGCTTCAGGTAGCCGG
>WRIA01000048.1 GCA_009782975.1 Clostridiales bacterium | reverse complement strand
ACGGCGCAAACAAGCTGACGCCCGATACCGATTACACGGTGAGTGACGGCACGATCACCTTCAAGGCGGCATATTTGGAAAGTCTTGCGGTTGATAACTACACCCTTACGGTTTATTACAACCCGTTAGGCGAAACCTTCGTGGGCGGCGACGAACCGGCGACGACAGCTATTGCGCTGACAGTTGCGACTTCATTCGTTCCCGTAACGGATATTGACTTCACAAGCGTGTCAACAACGGGTACAGTCGGCGTTCCGGTAATGTTGAGCGGCACGGTCGCCCCGACCACCGCGACAAATCAGACGATTACATGGGCGCGGACAGGCGGCACGGCAGACGCGTCAATCGTTGGCGGCAATAGCGTCGTTGCAACGGAGCCGGGAACCGTGGAAGTGAGAGCGTATATAGAAGACGGTACGGCTGTCGGAACGGCATTTACCAAATACTTAACCATCACGTTCAGCGCGGCTGCGACTTACTCCATCGACGTCATCGGAGTAGCAAGCGGCGGATCGCATACCTTTACGGCGGCTCTGACGGGCTATGCCCCGATCACACCTACCGGCTTAACGGTCAGCAACACCGGCACAGGCGCGATGACCGATTTAGACATCGCCCTTTCGGGCGGCAGCGCGAGCGACTTTACGCTTGACATGACAAGTCTAAATAAAACGCTTGCTTCGGGCGGTACGACGAGCTTCACCATCAAGCCAAACGACGGCTTGGGCGTAGGAAATTACACAGAAGTGGTGACGATTACTGATGCGAATATCACAAGCTATACCTTTACCGTTAGTTTCACGGTCAGCGCGGTAACGACCCATACCGTCACATTTAACGGCAACGGCGGCACACCGTCCGAAGCGACGCGCACAGTCACGGACGGCGCGGCCATCGGTACGCTTCCCACAGCCACACGCTCCGGCAGTTATACCTTTAACGGTTGGTTTACGGCGGCAAGCGGCGGCACACAAATCACGGCGGCTACCGTTATCACCGGCGACGTGACTTATTACGCCCAATGGACGTACACAGGCGGCAGCAGCGGCGGAACGGCAACCTACACCGTGAAATTTGAAGCAAACGGCGGCAGTGCGGCCAGCAATCAATCCGTTTCAAGCGGCGGCAAGGCAACAAAGCCCTCCGACCCGACCAAAGAGGGTTACACCTTCGCGGGCTGGTGTTCGGACGCGGCGCTGACGACGGAATATGACTTTTCCAAAGCTGTGACAAGCAACATCACCATTTACGCGAAATGGACGGAAAAAAGTGTTATCACTCCACCCACAGATGAGGTCACACCGCCTACGGATGAAAAATGGAAAAACCCGTTTGAAGATGTGAAGTCCTCTGATTGGTTCTATGGTGACGTGGAATATGTTTATACAAACGGCTTAATGGTCGGAACAAGCACAGACCCAATGTTACTCAGCCCGAATATGACCACAACACGAGGTATGATTGTGACGATCCTGTACCGCTTGGAAGGCGAGCCGGACGTAAGCGATCTGACAAATCCGTTTGACGAAGTTGCGGCAGGCACATGGTACACCGACGCGGTGATATGGGCGGCCGGCAACGGTATTGTCAGCGGTTACGGCGGCGGCAAATTCGGCCCAGAGGACAGCATCACAAGACAGGATTTGGCGGTAATACTCAACAACTATGCAAAATCTGTAGGGATTAAACTGCCCGCAGTAAATGGATACAAAGGCTTCAATGACGACGCGGACATCGCAAATTACGCAAAAGACGCGATTGAACGGTTCTTTGAGGCCGGAATCATCGCCGGAAAACCGGGCAACATCTTTGACCCTAAAGGCGATGCGACAAGAGCCGAAGTAGCGGCTATGCTGCACAGATTCCTCGAAGCCACAGAAGAATAGCGCAAAATAAAATTATAGTTCCCGGCAAGGTAAACAAGCCTTGCCGGGAGCTTTTTATTGCTTTTGAAAATTATCTTAAAAAAACACCTTTACTTATCTCGTCGGAAGCAACACTGTACCACTTCGGCGTTTTGACCTCTAACGTGCATATGGCATGCTACGTGCGCCACCTTAGTTTTTGTCGAGCGATACAAAATAAGTCTGCCGTTCTCAAAAAAATCATAGGCCTGTTTTAGTAAAATCATAAGCCTGTTCTAGTAAAATCATAAGCCGGTTTTTATAAAATCATAAGCCCGTTTTATAAAATCATAAGCTTATTTTCAAAAATCATAAGCTTATTTTAGCAAAGAAACAGTCTTTCTTTGATAAGATCATAAGCTTATTTTTAAAAATCATAAGCCGGTTTTGTAAAATCATAAGCTTATTTTTAAAAAGCGCAAGGGCCCGGCAGCTATTCCTCGCTGTACGGCTTACTTAAATCCAGCGTTATCTCGCCGGTATCCTCGTTATAATCCACATAAAAATCCAGTATAATGGCCAGATCTCGCAGGCGGAAGTAGTTGTAGCCAGCCACATTATAGGCGGCTATATCTATAAATTCCCCATCCACCCTTACCCGCTGGGAGGTAGCCAGGGCATCTGTCACATCGTCCAGCTCATCCTCCAGCTCGTCGCCTAAGGGCGTGTAAGCCTGCCCGGTGCGTATATCTATTATGCGGGTTTCGGGGTCGTAAACAAGAGAGAACTGCTTGGAGGTGCCCATAAGCAGCGCGGCGAAATCCCGCAGCTTTAGCCAGTTATAGCCGCTTACCTTGATGGCCGGGAACACGGTCTTTTCCCCATTCAATATAAGCGGATTATTTGTTTTGGTGGCTTCTGCCTTAGTTCCGGCAGCCTGTATAGGGGCCATAGGCTTGTAAGCATTATTTTCCGCATCTTCCGCAAAGGCTTCCGTTACCTCGGCCGTAACGGCGGATCTGTCGGAGCCGCCCCCGCCAAAAACCTGCCCCGCTTCCGAATCCAAAGTCCAATCCTTTGTGTAGTACAGCAAAATATGGTCGCCGCTTTTTACAGTATAGGAGGTAAGGCCGATGCTTGGCAAAAAATCTCCCACCTTGTACAGCCAGCCGGAATTAGGGCCATGCTCAAACTCGGAAAGCACCGTGCCGTTGGGCCTGGTAACGGAGGACACATAGCCGCTTTCCGCACCGGTCTGCCGGTAGTCCCTGCCGGCCAGCGCCTTTATAACCACATGATAGACCTTGGCATCCTGGGGTACCGTAAGCGCGGCCCGGTTTATCCATGTACCATCCAGCCCCTTTAAGGTAAAATAGACCGTGATATCGGTCGTGGATTCGGTTTTGGGTATGGAGGGCTTGGAGCCCAGACCGGTAGCCACGCCCTGCGCGGCCGGCTTGTATGTAAAATCATAAAAGTTATACGCTTTATCCAACTGCCTGAGTCCGGCCACGGCTATAAGGGCGCGGAAAGCCTGCTCGTTGGAATAGTCAAAAAATCCGTCCTCCGCCTCGTCTCTTAAAGCTAACAGCCCCGCCAGCAGGCTATGCTCCTTTACAAAACGGGCGTCCGTATCCGGGTCCAGCCCAAATGCCGTAAGGGCCAGTATAACCTGGGCCATAGTGTCGGCGCTGGGGCCGCCTGTCCATGTGGATATGTAAGCGCCGCTTAAGTCCTGTTCCGCGCTAAGATACGCCAGCGCTTTATCCACCGCGGCCTTTACATCTTCATCTGCGGTATAATACCTGGCCAGACACTGCAACACCATGGCTGTGCCATCCGGATCGGCGGTATCCAGTGTATCTCCCCAGCCCCAAGCCCCGTTAGACAATTGCGCCCCCAAAATAAATGTTACAAGGCTCCGTTCCGCGGCGGCAGTATCGTAGCTGCCTTGCTGATAAGCCAGCAACACATAGGGCGCGTTATAGATGCTGGTGGTGGCGGTGGTTTTAAGCAGGCTTACGGCGTTTAAAGGCCTCTTGTTTACGGTGATAAGATCGGCAGGGTCTATGCCGACGGCGCGCAGGCCCAAAACCGCCTTGGCAAAAATATTATCCAAACTGCCAAAAGGGCCTGGGTCCGGGTCGGCCAGAGAATTTATGGCATTATCAATGTAAGCCTGACGCGCCGCGGCCGTGGTGGTACCGGCGCTGTCGGAGAACAACCCTGCATAGGCGGCCATATCCATGATAAGCCACTCGTAGCGGCTATCTTTATAGCTTGTTCCGTTATAGGCGCACTGCTTAACCATATTTTCCAGCAGATCCACTATATCCTGTGTGGCTATCCCCTGATACTTAGGCAAGGGTTCCTCCTCCCCCGTAACGGCCGGGGGCCCTTCATCCCATTCCTCCGCATCGCCGTCATACACAGCCACGGTGACGTCAACGGCTGCGCTTTCCTCCACGGCCGCCAGTACGGGTAGCGGCAGGGCCAAAAGCAGGGCCATAAGGGCAACGATCAACAGTTTTTTCATGTTTTTACCTCCAAAATATTAAATGTCCGCGGGCCATGTAAAGGCGGCCGCGAACAAATATCCACGCAGCGCCCCCAGCCCCGGCAGGAGCGAGAACCTATTTGTCATGTATCCGGCTTATCCGTTAAAACGGCTTCACGGCGACCCGCTCGCGGGGCTTTTCACCCCATTCCATGTTTCCCGCGGCCAAAGGCAACGGTCAAATAGGCTATTCACTTATCAGTTATTATAACCGTAAACAGACACTAAGTCAACCGGAAAATGTTTACAGGACCGTTTAAAAATGTTTACAGGACCGTTTAAAATTTCGTGCAAAATTGCGTATGGGGCCGATATGCCGGGCGGCGAGACCGCGCCAACCGCCCCCAAACGCTTTTTTCTTGACAATAGATTTATAATGGTTTATACTTAATACAGAAAGGCGGCTGCCTGTTGTAGCAGGCGGTCGCTCCCGGAATCTCGCAAGTTCCCAGCGGGAGGCCGCTCTGCATTGCAGGGCGGTTATTTCTTTTTATGCGTTAGGCATAATCCGATGACGCCGAGTATAACAAGGCAGAAAGCAAACAGGCTTTCGTATGTTACCATTGGCATCCCCCCTTTTAGGGAACAACCCGCCGCCTTTTTGCACACATTATACTCCGCTGCCGTCAAAACTGTCAAATATGGGCCGCATACCATCCGGCCCGTTGTTTGGGCGGGCGGGGTTTCAGTTTTGATAGGATCAAAAATGTTTGCGTTCCTAAATAAAATGTTTAACTTCGCAAACATTTTTTTGATTGTGGATTATGCGTTTGCCTAAATCCGCCGCGCAATCAGCGCCGCCATGCCAACCGCAAGCGTGGTATCCTTTATAACCCGTTCGTACACTCTTTGGCGCGTTTGTAAAAGTATTCCTTAAAACCGGAATTAAAATATAAATCGTCTGTAAGCCAGGGGTCTATTTCCCCCCAGTTGGTGTTCTTTGTCAACGGGTCAAAACGTTGCTGTATAATTGCCAAACCTTTGTCCTCCGCAAAAAATAAAGAGCATCTTGTATAAACAGGATGCTCACAAATATAAATATTGTTTGTCAATATATAAATTTTCGCTTTTTTATAGTGGTATCGCATAATATCTCCGTGTTGTATTATTAAACATCATATGTTATGCTAAAATAAAAAAAGAAGGAGTTTATAATGCCACCACAAAAAGCTATTGCTAAAAATGCCAGCTTCGAAACGGTCCTTTATTCCGCTGTAAAAATACCCGGAATAAAAATAAACCGGGATAACTTTTTACAAAAAGAATTATCAAGATATTTTAATAGAAGCGTTGTACGCAAAGCCATAGAAACAAATCCTGCTCAAGCCGGTATAAGCCAGGAGCATCTTGAAAAAATTGCTAAAGCGTGTATAAATTTTGAAACAACAAAAGTAACCGCTATCTCTTC
>WRIA01000047.1 GCA_009782975.1 Clostridiales bacterium | reverse complement strand
GGGTTCATCGCTATGCAGCGGGCCGTGTTGTTGCCGGTATGCTGAAGCACTTCGGCCACTATTTTGCCCTCCGGCGCGTCTATTATAAGCGCGTTGTAAAGGCGCGGCAGACGATCCGGCTCGAACCGCACATCCAAAACCGGCCCTATTATCTGGACTATATGCCCAATATTTTCCGCCAAAAAAGACACCTCCATATAAAAATCCGTGTTAAATATGTTTAACTTCCTAAACAAAATATTTAACTTCGCAAACAAAATGTTTAACTTCGCAAATATTTTATAATTTCAAATCATTCCTCCGCCATAGCGGCGGCGCCCGCCACTATTTCCGTTATCTCCTGGGTTATGGATGCCTGACGCGCCCGGTTGTAAACCAAGGAGAGCTTGCCCAGCATCTCGTTGCCGTTGCGGATGGCGCTGTCCATAGCCGTTACCCTGGCGGTAAGCTCGCAAAGCCAGGTATGTATAAGGCATCCGTACAGGTAGCCCTTAAGGTATTTGGATATTACGAAATGCAGCACATGATCCGGGCTTGGCTCGAAAGTGTAATGCCCTTTGTCGGATTCCTCGTCGAACTCCTCCGCAAAGGCCGCCGGATCCAGGGGGAACAGCCGCCTTTGCACAACATCCAGCTTAACGGAGGACCTGTATTTGGTATGGATAATGTCAAAGGAATCTATCTGGTCATTATCCATCATCTCCCCTATTTTTTCGGCTATCTCCCTGGCCGTAAACATGGTAGGGGGGTCTAAAGGCTTTTCGTAGAGCGGATCCACGGGGAAGCCCTTTTGTATAAAGTGAGGGCGGGCCTTGCCAAGAACTATCATATAATGGGCCGGGTCTTTTGCCAGGGAAGCCTCGGCAAAATGTATGATATTGCTGTTAAAGCCCCCCGCCAGACCTTTGTTGGCCGAAAGCAGCAGAACACCGCGCCTTTTGCCGCCGTTGCGACCCGGTTCCAGATAATCGCTGGCTACCTCGGGGCAGTGGCGCAGAATATCGGCTATAGTACGGCTTACCTTGCTGTGATAGGCTTCGGTATCCCTAAGCAGCTTGCGGGCTTTGCCTATCTGGGCCGCGGCTACCAGCTTTTGCGCGTTGCTTATCTGCACGGTTTGCCGGATGCTTTTCATCCGGTGCAATATATCGTGATCCATAGTTTTTTCCTTACTGCGGGCTGGATATCTTGAAGGTGCTTAGATACTGATCCGCCAGGGCTTTTAGTTTTTCCTCCGTTTGGGCCGAAAAATCGTTGGTAGCACGGATATCCTCCAGTATGCCAGGGTCGTTTTCTTTTACATAGGATACCAGCCCGCGGTTGAACCTGTTTACGTCGTAGGAGGGGATATCGGTAACATAGCCGTTTTTAGCGCCGTAGAATATTACTACCTGCTCTTCCATGGGTACGGTGGCGTACTGCCTTTGCTTTAGGGTATCCATCAGTTTTTCGCCGTAGTTTAGCCTTTCTCTGGTGGAGGAATCCAAATCGGAGCCAAGCTGCGAGAAAACCTGAAGCTCCCTGTACTGGGCAAGCTCTATGCGCAGGGAGGAAGCCACCTTTTTCATGGCTTTGGTTTGGGCAGAGCCGCCCACGCGGGATACGGAAAGCCCCACATTGATGGCGGGACGGAAGCCGGAATGGAAAAGCTCTGTTTCCAGGAATATCTGCCCGTCTGTAATGGATATGACATTGGTGGGTATGTAGGCCGAAATATCGCCGGATAACGTTTCTATTATAGGCAGCGCCGTTATGGAGCCGCCGCCCAAATCCTGGGAAAGCCGCGCGGCCCGCTCCAACAGCCGGGAGTGGAGATAAAAAACGTCACCGGGATAAGCCTCTCTGCCGGGCGGGCGCTTAAGCAGCAAGGACATAGCGCGGTAGGCCACGGCGTGCTTGCTAAGATCATCATAGACTATAAGCACATCCTTGCCGGCATACATAAATTCCTCCGCTATGGCACAGCCCGCGTAAGGGGCCAAAAATTGCAGGGGCGCCGGGTCGCTGGAGGTAGAAGCTACCACCACGGTGTTCTTCATGGCGCTGTAACGGGTAAGGGTGTTTATGATGCCCGCTATAACGGAGGCCTTTTGCCCTATAGCCACATATACGCAGATAACGTCTTTATCCCGCTGATTTATCATGGTATCCAGGGCTATGGCGGTCTTTCCGGTCTGCCTGTCGCCGATTATAAGCTGGCGCTGCCCCCGGCCTATGGGTATCATGGAATCTATAGCCAGTATACCAGTTTGCAAGGGCTGCTTTACGGGCTGCCGTTCCGTTACGCCGGTGGCCACGGCTTCCACGGGGCGAAGCTTTTCCATAGGTATGGGCTCCCCGCCGTCCATAGCCTGGGAAAGCGGGGATACCACGCGGCCAAGCAGAGCTTCGCCCACCGGTATCTCGGTAGTCCTTCCCGTGCGCTTTACCTGGCTGCCTTCCCGTATCGATTCCCCTGTGCTGAAAAGGACACAGCCTACATTATCCTCTTCCAGATTCATGGCCATGCCTATCTCGCCGCCTTCAAATTCCAGCAGCTCCCCGGCCATGCAGTTATTAAGCCCGTAAAGCCGGGCTATGCCGTCGCCTATCTGTACGACGGAGCCGACCTCTTCCAGATCAGCGGGGCCGGATAAATTCCGTACCCGCGTAAGAAGCGCGCGGCTTATCTCATTTACGTCTATCGTCACATTTTACCAACCTTTCCGGGCGAAGAAGCCTCATAAGGGACGTTCTTAAAGAGGTATCTATCTGATAGCCGTTACAGGAAGCTATAAAGCCGCCTATAAGTTCTTTATCCTCTACAATATCAAACTCCGCGTCGCAAGCGCCGGGTGGTATAAGCTTTTCTTTTTTCAGGCGGTCTTTAAGCTGTTTTAGTATCTCTTGTTCCGGCTCGAAGGGTATGCGCAAACGCACTACCACTTTAGCGCGGCCGCAGCCCCGCCTGAAATGCTCCGCGGCGGCAAAAAAATGCTTTAAATGCCGCCGGGCGGTCATAAGCAGTATGTATTCCAAAGTAAGGCCGCTTATTTTGTCGGATAAAAGCTCCCGCAAAAGGGCGGTTTTCTCCCTTGTATCTATAAGCGGGCTGTTAAGGTAGCCGCCGCATAGCCCAAGCAGCTCCTCCATAGCCAAAAGCTCATCTGCCACTACATCCGCGCAGCCAAGCTCGTTTGCCGCCATAAGCAGGGCTTCGGCATATATTTCGTAAACAGGCGTCATGCGGATACATCCTCTTCAGCAAGAAAATCCTGCAAAAGCCGCTTGTTTTGCTCGCTATCCATATTGGCGCGCAGCAACAGGCCCGTCGCTTCCACCGCGGTGGAAACGACCTGCCCCTTCATCTCTACCAGCATAACTTCCCGCTCCCGCCGGGCCTTGTTCTTAGCGGCGGAGATTATCAAGTCGGCCTTGGCCTCGGCCTCGGCTACTATGCGGTCGAATTCCCGTCCGGCGCGGCTGCGCGCTTCCTGCATAAGCTGGGCGGTCTTGGTCTCCATATCCTCGTCCAGCCCGGCGCGTAGCTGCTCCATCTCCAGCTTTAGCCTGGCGGCTTCCTCGGCGTCCTGTTCGGCCTGTACAACCTTATCCTGACGCTTTTCCAAAACCGCAAGCACGGGCTTCCACAGTATCTTTTTAAGAACAAGAAACAAGACCAGCAGGTTAAAGGCTACCCAAAACCATTCCGGTATGTAAAAGTTTATAAGATTCATGCGCTTAGACCTTAGTGAACAACAACAGGGCTATCAAAAGGCCGTATATAGCGCAGGCCTCCGCCAGCACCATGCCAAGAAAGGTAAGCGAACGGATGGCGCTTTCCTTTTCCGGCTGACGGGATATGGCTTCCACGCCCTTTCCCGCCGCTATCCCGATACTCAGGGCCGCCCCAAACGCGGTAAGCACCGCTACCGCCGCTCCTATTGCTACCATGCCCATTAATCAAAACCTCCTATCCGATAATATGCTTTAATACAATAATGCGCTTAAACAACTTGAAACACCTGGGCTTTTTACTCCACCGCCTCGCCTATGTAGATGGAAGTAAGGTAGATGAATATGTATGCCTGCAAAATGCCGTCGAACAGATCGAAATAAGCCGAAAGCGGCGCTCCGGCATAAGGCGCAAAGGATAACAGCAATTCCATTATAAAAAAGCCCGCCACAACATTGCCAAACAGCCGCAGGCAAAGAGAAAGGGGCTTTGTGCCGTATTCCAGAAGCTTAAAGGGTATCATAAGGGGCATGGGATCCGCAAGGCTTTTGGCCCAGCCGCCAAAGCCCTTGTAACGAAACCCGGAATAGATAACCACCAGAATACTTATAAGTGCAAGGGAGGCTGTTACGTTGATATCCCTGGTAGGCGGGTAAAGCTCCAGGCCGGGTATAAAGTTGAATATGGCGATGATATTTGCAAGCCCCAGGTAAAGCAAAAGCGTGCCTAAATAAGGCACATAAGCTTTGTAATGATGAGCGCCTATGGAGCCTTTGCAGATATTACTTACGGTCTCCACAAGAAGCTCGGCTATTACCTGCGGCTTGCCGGGGCGCCCGGCGGACATATTTTTGGTAAAGATAAGCGCCAAAAGTATCAGCAGCGCCATGATTATCCAGGTTACAAGGGTGGTGTTCCCTATCTCCAGCTCGTAACCAAAGATATTCAAACGGAATGCTACCAGCCGTTCCATTTTTTCAAAAACATGATCCATCAACAGCCGGCCACCTCCGAACGAAGGATGCTGTTGGAAAAACCTTAACGGCATCGCGTATTTTTATGCTCTTTGCATATTATATCAAATAAAATTCGCGCTGGCTATAGCAAACCGCATAAATTTTTTGCCCCTTGCGTTGTAAAAACAAAATATTCGGTATTTGCGGTTTAATCCGCCTTTTTTAGTATTTTGCGTCTTTTATTATCCCTTATTTTATTGTATAATACATATATAACCTTTGTACCGGCACTATCTGTAAAAAAAGGGAGGCGCGCTATGACAGTTCATACATACTCTAAAAAAACGGAGGGAACAAAGCAGATATCACCTAATTTTAAGGTGGAGGAAATGGTCTGCAAGGACGGCAGCGACGATGTAAAGATAGACGACGATCTTGTAGTGATACTGCAAAAAATACGGGATTGGGCCAATGCCTCCACCAATATCAACAGCGGCTACCGCACACCGGCCCACAATGCCAAGGTAGGCGGCAGCCCCTCCAGCCAGCATCAGCAGGGCAAGGCGGCGGATATTGTGGTTAAGGGCAAGACCCCGCTGGAGGTAGCGCAATACGCGGAATCCCTGGGCGTGGGCGGCATAGGGCATGCTCCGGCGGGGCAGGGCTCTTTTTGCCATGTGGATACCCGCGTGGTGCCTTGCCGGTGGGAGTATCATAACGGAGGTAAATCCACAAAGGCCGTAACCACCTTTGGCAGCGCGCCCGCAAAGCCACGGGCCGTAAACGCCACCGTGCCCATAGAACCCAAAAGTATTACGGTAAACGGGCAGGAAAAACGTTTGCGGGCCGCGTTGGTGGATGGGGAAAATTATGTGCATTTAAGGGATTTTGTGGCGGCTTTTGGCGGTACGGTATCCTACGACGATGCTACAAAAAAGATAACGGTAGAGGCTTAAGGGATATAGAAGGGTCTTTATGGCTACTAAACCTTGCCCGGCTTGTTTTTGATGGCAGAATATCAGTACGAAACCTTCCCCAAAGGTTTGTTGAAGGCAGCGTATTAGTACGACGCCTTCCCGCAGGTTTTGTTGAAGGCAGCGTACTTGTACGACGCCTTCCCGCAGATTTTTTGAAGGTAGCGTACTTGTACGACGCCTTCCCGCAGGTTTTGTTG
>WRIA01000046.1 GCA_009782975.1 Clostridiales bacterium | reverse complement strand
TTCGCAGGAGCAGCAGCAAAAGCAGGAGGAATTTCAGCAGGGTCTGCGCCAGGCCAAGCAGTTAAAACAGAAGCTTGAGGAACAATATCAGCAGTTGAGTCGGAAATACCAGGAGTATAATAGTTTACGCCAAGGCTGGCAGAGCGAACTTGCCGAACTTGCCGTAAATAAAGAGAATCTGCTTTTACAGATCTCTGACGTTGATCTTGCCTGGTACGAGGATCAAAAACCTTTGTTTGCCGGTTTGCCGGTGGCTAAGCTGGATAGCAACCAAGCCTGCGACGGCTGCCGCACCAAGGTGACCCCCATGTTGTTCAAGCGCACGGTGCAGGGTGAACACACACGCTGCGAGAAATGCGGCCGCTATCTGTTTGTGGAATGAGCGGTTAAGAGTTAGAGGTTGCCCTTTATTTATTTTTTATAGTTGTTATGTGATATGAAAATATGATAAAATATTTTTAGGGATAAGTGAACTGTTTTCGAGGTTGATCACGTCATAATTAATGAAGGTAGCTGCATGCAAAAACTCAGTTACAGCCAACTTGCCAATTTAGTAAAAAGCGCGCAAAAGGGTGATGAATCAGCTTTCGCTACACTTTATGCCGCCACGGTAGAAAGTCAGCTGTATTTTGCCAAAGCCTTTCTACAGGATTCATACCTGGCTGAGGATGCTGTGCAGGAAACCTATAAATCTCTATATGAACACCTGCCCAAGTTGGAAAACCCTCGCCTATTGATAGCATATTTGAACCGTATCTGCTACCATACCTGTGTCGATATGCTGAAAAAAACCTATAGGTTTAAGGGAGAGCTTGAAGACGATAGTTTACTTTACGTAAGTGATGGAACGGTGGCGCATAACCCGGCGGATAGCTATTTGGTGTTGGAGCAAAACCACGAAATATACCGTGTTTTGGCCGACCTGACCGAGCAGCAAAAAGCCATGTTCCTCATGCGTTATTACCACGATATGAAGATACAGGAAATAGCCTTTGCCCTCGGCGCTTCCGAAAGCACGGTCAAACGGGGGCTCAAGGCGGCGGCAGCCAAGCTGGAGCCCATCTTCAAGTAAAGGTGGCGCATCTTTACTCCCACTGCGATGAGGCGCGCCAACCAAGGAAAAGTGGGAATTAACAAAAGGGGACTGTACTATGCTAAAGAAGTTGTTCAGAAAAAAGCGTATTTCCGAGGCTTTACATAAATCGGCCGATGCAAGTGCTCAATCTCCCGCAATTTATCAGACTATGTTAGCCAATATTATGCCGGAAGCCGTTGAAACTGGGCGTGTTTCCTATGCTACTGCGCGCGAGCAAGCCGCGAGATTGTCCCGCGAGGTTACCAGACAGCGGAAGGTTAGAGTTGTCGCGCTGGGTATGGTTGTTTCGGCAGCTGCTTTGCTGCTATTCGTTATGCCGGGGGAGCAGACTAGCCTTATCCCTGAAGTTGGTATTCCCTTAGCGCCAGAACCCGGCAGTGTGGCGCAAGTAACCATAAGCTGCCAAAGAGTAGATGGCGGTGATGTGCATGCGCACATTACCGGCAGCGAGGAAGTGTACTGGGAGTCGATCTATGCGCTGGATCAAAATGGAAACCATATAGTGCCCTACATTGTATATCCGGAGTTAGAATTAGCCATATTCGCCCCGCCGCAAGGGAATATTGTGATCTATGTGCCTTTGATATCCGGAGTACAGGCTTCCCACGAGTACAGTATTAAATAGAGGATAGATATGAGAAGACAGAAATAGGGGGAACGGCGCAATCGTCGTTCCCCCTATAAGTTTTACTCCGGCCATTACCCCAATTTGTTGTAAGCGCGATAGAGGTTAGCTTTGCGGCGCGAAGCCGCGTTTTTATGGATAACACCTTTAGTGGCGGTTTTATCCAATACGCTGACGCTGGCTTTCAGCTGATCAGCGGCAGTTTTTTTATCCCCGCCCGCGATGGCTGCTGTAAACTTCTTCAACTGGGTCTTCATCTGCGATTTTGCTACCGCATTCCTCTGACGGCGGGTCTCCGCGATCAGCACCCGTTTTTTAGCGGATTTTATATTAGGCATATTGTCACCTCCTTGGGCTATTTTATCTATTATTTTCAAACTGAATACTCAAATATTGTTTGCATAGAGAGCAAAACAGAGTAAGCAGTAAACAGAACAAATATACGAAACATATTGTATCATGCCTACTATGGGAATGCAAGCATTATTTACGGTTCTTTCGTATTTCGGGGTGCGCTTTTTTGGGAATTTTTCCTAGCGGCTAAAATCGGCTAAAATGGCCCTACGAGTTTTTAAGATACTTGCCAGCGGCTACTGTTTATGCTAAACTATAAAAGTATATTGTTGGAGGGTAGGCATATGACCGCGCCGGAAAAAACCAATGTTATGCGTATGCTGGAGGCTGCCGGTATAAGCTATACGGCCCACGGCTACGACGCCACGGACGGCAAAACAGACGGCGTCTCTGTAGCGGAAAAGATAGGCCGCCTACCGGAGATGGTATTTAAAACCTTGCTTACAGTGGCCGCAAGCGGGGAAATATGTGTTTTTGTGCTGCCGGTGGCGGAGGAGCTGGATCTAAAAAAGGCAGCCCGCGCCGCGGAGGTAAAAAATATAGAGATGGCGCCGGTTAAGGATATACTAAAGATAAGCGGATATGTAAAAGGCGGTTGCTCTCCCGTGGGCATGAAGCGGCTCTACCGCACCTTTATAGACGAAAACGCCATTTTGCTGGATACCATGGTGGCAAGCGCGGGCAAGATAGGCGCGCAGATAGAGCTTAAGCCGGACGATCTGCTTACGCTTATACAAGCACGGTACGCGGATCTGTGCAAATTGGAGTAGATATGGCTC
Source organism: Clostridiales bacterium (assembly GCA_009782975.1). The sequence continues at coordinate 3,001 of WRIA01000046.1, read as the reverse complement.
TTAGCGGGGATATTACAAGCTTTATAGAAAACGCCGTAGCCGAACATAATGGCGATGGCCTGTTCCGCACACCTTTGGTGGGGTTTTCCGCCGCCGCCGACCCTCTTTTTAAGGAGCTTAAGGAGATAGTAGGCCCCCATCACCTGCTGCCGGGGGAGATACTGCCGGAAGCACAAACCGTTATATCCTTCTTTGTTCCCTTTGCCGAACAGGTGGTGGAGGCCAACCGCAAAGGCGGGGATAAGGTAGCCGAAGAATGGGCTAAGGCCTATATTTGCTTAAACCGCCTTTTAAACGCGCTTTCCCTGGAATTGACAGGGATGTTGTGGGAACGCGGCTTTGCGGCGGAGATGATACGCGCCACCCACACCTACGACCCGCAAACGCTGCTGGCCTCCTGGTCGCACAGGAGCGCCGCCTTTATTGCCGGGCTGGGCCGCTTTGGGCGCAACCGCCTGATTATTACGGCCAAAGGCTGCGCCGGGCGTTTCGGCTCCGTTATTACGGCGGCCGGTATAGAACCGGATCGGCGGCCCCTTAAGGAGCCATGCCTCTACTATAATGGCGGCTCCTGCGGTCATTGTTTTAAAAATTGCCCCATACAGGCTTTAGGCAAAGACGGTTCTTTTGCGCGACACCGCTGCAACGAGCGCTTGCTGACTGTGGATGCCGGATTTGCTTATTTGGATACCTGCGATGTCTGCGGCAAATGCGCGGTGGGGCCTTGCGCTTTTATAAAATAGCCCGCTGCGTTACCATACATACTAATTGCTATAAGAAAAAAGGGAAACCGCACTAAAAGCAGAAAATATAAAAGATACCCCGCAAATGGTAGCTGGTGGGTGTATAAAGATGGCCCGGGCTTTTAATAAAGATCCGGCGGTCAGGAGGCGCATACATGGTCCAGCGCGGACGCGGCAAGAATCATTCAAACGATAAAGGCAGCGCAAAAGCAAAAGGATATACGCGCAAAGGGGAGCGCATTGCCCGTAACAAGCTTTCCGGCGGCAGTTCCTTGCCCCGGCGGGAGGGTATGGTCGCGTCATCCGCTGTAACAGACGATACCTTCGACGCGTTTAAGGCCGGCGTGACCAACGATATGCCCGGGGAAGGCCGGGAATGGCTGCCGGTAAAACCGCAAGAGGAGCAGACCGCCGTAGCACCCATAGATTTAAGTCCTTTTTACGAAACTATTACAGAAATGCGCGAACGTATTCGCGAGGCGGAACAAAGCCTGGAAAATTCGCGGCAGGCTAAACAGACTCTGTGTGACGAGATGGAGGCCGCCAGCAAAATGGCGCTGGAGGCCGAGGAGGAATTGACCGCCGCCGCCAAAAAAGCCGCTTGCTTAAAGCACGAGGCGGAGCATATATGCTCTAAGGGCCGGACTTTGCAGGAACGCTTAAGCGCGGAGGAACAGCGCTGGCAGCAAATGCTGGAACAAGACCGCCTGCTGCTTACCGATACGGAGCAAAAACTACGCATCGCCGAGGAGGAATCCCTGCGCGTCCGCCATGCCAAGGAGGTCGCCGCCCGCATGAACGAACGGGAACTGTGGCGGCTGGGCAGCAGCAAGCAGGGCTTATGGCTGCAAAGGCGTAAGGTGCAGGGCAATGCGCTGCCCATGACGCGGGATAAAAGCGGTAAATGGCATGTTCCAAAAGTTTTAAGCAGCCCCGGCGCTACCTATGCAAAAAGCGCCTTGGAGCAGGAGCAAAAAATAAAGCAAAAACTAAGCGGCGACTATGGCCGGCAAAGCACACAACAACTGGAGTTGCTTTCCGAATCTGCCCGTACCTTAGCCGGACACCGGCCTTTTCCGCTAGAGGACGAATTGTTGGAGCAAATGGCTCAAAGAGAAGCGGAACGTCACCTGGCCGCGCAGGCAGATCTGTTGGATGCGCGCCAAGAAGAACCTATAACAGAGCAACCTTTGTCTCCCCTGCCGGAGCAAACCCCGCCAAAATATACGCCTCCCGCCGATGATGAACTTTTACAGGCCTTGCGCAGTCAGGAAAGAGAGTGGCAGGCCCCGCCGCCGCAGACTTTGCCGCCTGTTTATACTCCCTCCGCTATACCGGAGGAAAAGAGCGATGCCCCGGCCCGGACGGCAGCCGAAAATTTAGTGCCGGAATATGCCCCGCCACCGGTGGATGATACGCTTTTGCAGGCAATGCAGCCCCGGTATCAAGAGGAAAATGCCCCGCCGCATCATACCCCGCCGCCTGTATATACGCCTGCCGCGTATCGGCCGGAAAAAATAGATATACCGCCCCAAAAGGCGCGGGAATATTTTATGCCGGAATATGCTCCGCCGGTGGAGGATGATACGTTGCAGGAAACTGAGCCTCCGGAAATGCCGGAACCTCCGGAAATGCCGGAACCGCCCGCGGACGACCCTTTGCAAATTATAGCCATGCAAGCCGCCCTGGATACCGTGGCAGGAAAATCTCCCGTAAACGGAGAGGGCATCCATAAATTTTATGGCGAAGATCAGGAACAACCGGCCTCGCCCGCACAGAAACCGCAACCGGAGCAAACGCCGCCGGTTATAAACGAAGATGATATAAAGCAGTTGACCAGGCAGGCACATTTGCTGGCGCAACAGCATTTATCGCGCAACCAGGCATCCGGACCGGTAAGCGGCGGTACCGCCATAACCCAAAGAGTGGCGGAGGAAACCGGCGGCCAGGATCATCTGCTAAAGGAACAGCAGATAGCGGAGCGGGCCATAGCCGCTGCCATGGCAGCGGCGCAAAAAGCCGCGCAAAGCGCAATGGCTATTTCCGGGCAGTCAGACCGGCAGGCCGCGCGGTATTCGGCGGAGCAGCTTATAGCCGACGCTCTTTCCAAAGCTTCTAAACCAGGCGTATAAAAAGATTTATAAAACCGCTAATTTATAATTGTATTATTTCCGCGCGTCCGCTGACGCCGGCCCTTCGCCGCCAATCGAAATGCAAAACGGCAGGGCCGGTCTTTTTTTCCGCCTGGCCCGCCTTAT
>WRIA01000045.1 GCA_009782975.1 Clostridiales bacterium | reverse complement strand
TTTTTCATGCCCTTGGAGAAGGTATTGATCTTGCGCCGGGGGGCCAGATCAAAGGCGGAAAGCAGGCGGTCGAACTGCCCTTTGTCGAAGCTCGTATAAGTTGTGGCGTAGTAATCCCGCATATCCACAGGGGTACTGTTAGGAAAGAAGAAAGGGTTATCCGGTATGAAGAAAAAACGTTGCTTTAAACCGGGATTTTCGTAAACGGGCTGATCCTCTATGAATATATCCCCGCTATCCGGCTTAAGCACCCCGGAAAGCAGGCGCAAAAAGGTGCTTTTGCCCGCGCCGTTGGTTCCTATAAGCCCGAACACGGCATGTTCCCGTATGGAAAGGCTTATGCCGCTTAAGGCCTGTATTTCCCCAAAGCTTTTGCTTACTTCCGCCGCGTTAATCATAGTCATCACTTCCTTCTTTGCTATTTGCTGTTCTTTGCGCCGCCGCATGGCAGGTTTTAAGCAGTTCCTCCGCTGTAAGGCCCAATTCCAGACCTTCCCGTATATGGTCCGCCAGTTGCGAAAGCAGCCTTTCCCGCTTGGCTTGCAGCAGGGCAGCAGGGGAACCGCACACAAAACTGCCCCGTCCGGCCAGGCTATAGATAACGCCGCGTCTTTCCAATTCCGTATAAGCGCGCTGTATGGTGTTGGGGTTTATGGAAAGCTCCATAGCTAAAGACCGCACGCTGGGCAATTGACTGTCCGGCGGCAAAAAGCCCCGTGCGGCCGCGTCCTCTATATTATCCACCAACTGCCGGTACAAGGGCGTGCGGCTGCGATAATCCACGCTGATCATGGGGCGCCTCCTTTCCCGGCAGGCAGTTTGGGCTTGACTCCAACCGTGCCGTATGTACTAATTGTATTAGTACGCATAGCTTAACACAAGAAAAATAGTTTGTCAAGAAAAATTTATATGTTTATTCCTTTATGCCTTGGGCCGCGAAGAGGCCAAGGATGTTCCGGTTAGTCAGCTTATAAGCTGTCAGTTCTTTGAAGCGCAAGGAACCGATCCTGCCGGCCCCGCGCAGTTCCTGCAATTCCGCGGTTATCTGCTCTTGTGTTTCCAGCAGGCCCGCATATACGTTTTCGAAGGCGGCCAGCCTTTCCACAGCCGCGCCTCCATAACCTTTTGGCAAGGGTTCCGGCGCGCCTGTTAGGCGGTAGCTTCCGTCCGGTAGTTGTTTAGTAAATCTTTCCATCGGCGGGCCTATTTATACCAGCGCGGGGTGCTGGCCGCCGCCCATTGTTTAAGCAGGGCCTGCGGTTCTTTTACCTTGGAAAGCAGTATCATAGCGGCTATTATATAGGGCTTGTTGCCGGCCTCTTTGTAAAGGCTTGTGCGGTAACGGTCGAACAGACCGGCTGTAACCTCGCCCGCCTCGCAGGAAACGCCGCTGATATCCGCGGGAAGACAGTGCATATATAAAGCCTCGCCCATTACGGTCTTGCTCATCAGCTTTTCTGTGCATTCCCAGGTCTTATGCTGGGCGTTGGTTTGTAGCAATTCCTGCTCTAAATCCTTTATTCCCTTAGTATCGCCCGCGTCGAACAAGGCGGTGCGCTGCTCCATGGCCGCAAAGGGAGCCCAGCTTTTGGGGTAAACTATATGCCCGCCCGTAAAAGCTTCCGCCATATCGTAGGTCTTACGGAAGCTGCCGCCGCTTTCCGCCGCCTGTCTGGCTGCCAGCGCTTCTATTTCCGGCATAACCTCGTAGCCTTGAGGATGGGCCAGTACGATATCCATACCAAAACGGCTGGCCAAAGCTATTATCCCCTGGGGTACGGAAAGTGGCTTGCCGTAGGAAGGGGAATAGGCCCAGGTCATGGCCAGCTTTTTGCCGCGCAGATGTTGCAGGCTGCCGTATTCGTGTATAAGATGCAGCATATCGGCCAGGCTTTGGGTGGGATGATCCATATCGCATTGCAGATTTACCAGGGTGGGGCGCTGCTCCAGCACGCCGTCGTCTTTGCCCTGCTTTACGGCTTTAGCCACCTGGCGCATATAGGCGTTGCCCCGGCCTATGAACATATCATCCCGTATTCCTATTACGTCGGCCATAAAGGAAACCATATTGGCGGTCTCCCGCACAGTTTCCCCGTGGGCTAACTGGGATTTTCCCTCGTCCAGATCCTGCACACAAAGGCCCAGCAGGTTGCAGGCCGAGGCGAAGGAAAAACGTGTCCGGGTGGAATTATCCCTAAACAAGGATACGGCCAGGCCGTTTTGAAAGATGGGGGTGGGCTTGTTAGTCTCCCGCAGGAAGCGCAAGGCGTCTGCCGCAGCAAAGACAGCGGCCAATTCATCGGCGCTTTTTTCCCAACTAAGCAAAAAATCCTCGCCATACAGGCCGGAAAAATCCAGATTATTCAAGGTATCCAGAGATTGTTGCAGCTTATTCATATAGAACACCTCCTAAATCACTTGCGCAGCCGAAACATAAATAGAAAGTAAGCCATTATATTGGATCGTTTTCGCTAGGCGAAAAACCATAGTAACTAAATACTTAAGGCTGGGAAGGCCTTATATACAGCATGGGTATGGCCGCGTAAAGGGCGGCGCAACGCGGCAGATGGGCTTTTTCGGTCATTTCGTTGGGAGCGTGGGCCTGTGCTTCAAAACCCGGCCCGAAACCCAGGCAGGGTATGCCGTAGCGCCCCATTATGGAGACGGCGTTGGTGGAAAAGATCCACTTATCTACCAGCGGCTGCCCGAACAGCCCGCTATGGGCAGTAACCGCCGCCTTAAGCGCCGGATGATCCTCCGGCAGCACCCAGGCCGGGAAGTAGCAGTCGCTGGGATAGACAAGCCCGGTGTAGGCGGGGCTGTCGTAGCGGTACATGGTAACCCTCGCTTCGTGTTTTTTTACCGCAGGAAGGCCGGCGATCTCTTCCAAAGCCTGCTGCCAGGTTTCCCCCCAGGTAAGGCGGCGGTCTATGGAGATGGCGCTCATATCCGCCACGGCGCAACGGGAAGGCGAGTTGTAGAAGCTTTGGGAGACAGCCAGCGTTCCCTTGCCCAGGAAGGGGTCGCAGGCCAGGCGTTCGTTAAGCTCCCGTACCTCCAGTATTATCTCCGCCATTTTGTAGATAGCGTTATCGCCCCGCTCCGGGGCCGAGCCGTGGCAGGATACGCCCGTTACCTCCACGCGGATCTCCATGCGCCCGCGCTGGCCGCGGTTGATCTTACCGTCCGTGGGCTCGGTGATGACCACGAATTCCGGCCTTATGCCGTCTTTTTCTATGATATATTGCCAGCACAGGCCGTCGCAATCCTCCTCCTGCACCGTGCCGGTGACAAGCACGCGGCAATTTTCCGGAATTAGATCCAGCTCCCGCATGATGCGCGCGCCATAGCAGGCGGAAACTATGCCGCCCAGTTGGTCGGAAGCGCCGCGCCCGCCTATCTCCTGTTCCGTTTCATAGCCTTTGTAGGGATCGAAACGCCAGTTGGCAAGTTCGCCCACTCCCACGGTGTCGATATGGGCGTCGAAGGCTATCACACGCTCCCCAAAACCCATAAAGCCCAGCACATTTCCAAGGCCGTCCACCTTTATCTCGTCGAACTCCAGTGCTTTCATTTCCCTTGCTATGCGCTCGATAACTTTCTTTTCGCCGCAGCTTTCCCCTGGTATTGCTATAAGATCGCGCAAAAAGCGGTACATTTGCGGCGCGTGATTATCCGCCGCTTGTTTAATGGCCTTAAAATCCATTGCCCCGCCCTCCTTTTTATGCCAGGTGTCTAAATTTTAGACAATTTTGTCTAAAATTTAGACACCTGAACCTATGCTATTGTGGTCACAGCACCGCTTTAAGTGCCGTTATCAGCTTATCCACCACTTCCGGGCGGGCATTGTGGCCCATAAGGCCAATGCGGAATATCTGCCCGGCCAGCGGCCCCAAGCCGGCCCCTATCTCTATATGATGCTCCTGCCTTAAACGGGCGCGTATAGCAGCCTCGTCGGCGCCAGCGGGGACTTTGACCGCGTTAAGCATAGGCAGGCGCTGCCCTTCGGCCACCAGCATTTCCAAGCCCAGTTTATACAGCTCCCGCACCAGATATTCATGGGCGGCCCACTGCCGCGCGAAGGCGTTTTGCGTCCCCTCCGCCAATATATTATAAACGGCCTGATACAGCCCATATACCAGGTTAGCGGAAATAGTATGATGATAGACGCGCTTTTCGCCGCCCCAGTATTGCGCCAAAAGCCCCGCGTCCAGGTACCAGTTGGGCACCTTGTTTTTGCGGCCCTTGTATTTGGCAAGCGCCCGCGCGGAGAAGGTTATGGGCGCTAAACCGGGCGGGCAGGCCAGCCCCTTTTGGCTGCAACTGTAAACCACATCGGCGCCCCACTCATCCGCTTGCAGCGGCAGGCCGCCCAGGCTGGTCACAGCGTCTATGATAAACAATGCGCCGTAATCCTTTAACAGCGCGCCTATCTCCCCCGCCGGGTTAAGCACCCCGGTAGAGGTCTCCGCCTGTACCATAGCCACTATGTCATAATTTTCGCTGCCCAGTTGCTCCGCCACCTGATCCACCGGCAAAGCCTCGCCCCAGGGGGATTCGAACTGCGTCACCTTTGCACCCAGGCGGCCGGCCACTTCCGTCATGCGCGTGGCAAAAAAGCCGTTTGCCAGCACAAGTACCTTGTCCCCCGGCTCCACCACATTGGTGAAGGCCGCCTCCATGCCGGAAGATCCGGTACCGGAGGTTGCTATAGTAAGCTCGTTTTGCGTGCCGAACAATTCCCGCAACCCCGCTTTTACCTCATCCATAATGCCGTACAGATAAGTGTCCAGATGCCCCAGAGTGGGCTGGGAAAGGGCATGATAGGTGGAGGGGGCCACACTGCTTGGCCCTGGCCCCAGTAACAGGATATGGGGCAGATAATCCAGCAAATTGTCTTTGTTCATTGTTATTCTCCTTCCGTTTTAAGGCTTAACGCCCAGGTCTTCCAATTTTTGCCGCGCGGTCTCTGTTATAAGGTGCAACTCCATGCAATCTTTTTCGCTTAGGGGTTGCAATGGGCAGCGTACCGCGCCGCCCGTATATCCCAGCAGATTTGCGGCATATTTTAAGCCGGCTATACCGTAAGTGGCTGTTACAGCCGTGTTAAGTGGCAGCAGCAGTTGATAGATAGCGCGGGCGCGTTCATTATCCTTGGCGGTAAAGGCCTGTTGCACGGCGGCGCAGGCATTGGGCGCACAGTTGGCGGTGGCGTGTATGCCGGATACTATACCCAGGGTAAGGGCAGGGAACCAGGCCGAAACCGTACCTACAAGTATCTCAAAATCCTGCCCGGCCGTAGCCGCCAGGAAGGAGGCAAGTTGCGATACATCGCCGGTGCTGTCCTTCATGCCCACTATATTGGGGTGCGCCGAGAGCGCCTTTACCGCGTCCGCCTTGATGTTTACATGGGTGAACTTTGGCACATTATAGATAAGGACGGGAATATCGCTGGCATCGGCCAGGCGGGTAAAAAAATCCGTTAAAGCGGCGCTGGTCATATTGCTGTGATAATAGCAAGGTGTAAGAACCAGGGCAAATTCCGCCCCTTCCCCGGCGCAGGCATTGGTAAAGCGTATGGTCTCCGCCAGGGATTCCACGCCTGTGCCGGCCAGGATACGGCGGCCCGGCCCGGAATGTTTTACCGTAAGGCGCAGCAGTTTAAGCTTCTCCTGCTCACTTAAATAGGCGGTCTCGCTGTTGGAGCCGTTTACAAGATAACCACTTAAAGCATCCTCGTTCCAGCGCTCCATATTGGCGGTAAAGGCCCCGTAGTCCACCGCGCCTTCCGCCGTAAAGGGAGTCATCATGGGCGGCATTACGCCCGTAAACCTTTTTATGCTCATAGCTCCTCCTTATTACTTTTTTTCTATTTTATCACGCTTATGTTCATCTT
>WRIA01000044.1 GCA_009782975.1 Clostridiales bacterium | reverse complement strand
TATTGTGCGGGCCAGTATCCCTTCTATAGTATCCGCATCCCAACCCGCCGATCCGGCACGTACCGCGCCCACATCGGCACTTACGGCGTTAAGGCAGCCGCTTCGCCAACGGATAAGCTCGCTGGAACTGCCGCCTATATCCAGCAACAGAATATGTTTTGCCCCGGCCTTTATCGCCGCCGCCGCCGCGCCCAAAAAGGATATACGGGCTTCCTCCTGCCCGGAAAGCACCTCCACCTGCCAGCCGCAAAGCTCCCGCACCGCTTGTAGCAGCAGATGCCGGTTGGCGGCATCCCGCACCGCGGAGGTGGCTATCACGCGCACCGCTGTTACCCCGCGCGCGACAAGTATATCCCGGTATTCCTCCAGCACAGCCAGGGTTTCTGCTATCCGTTCCGGCGCCAGCATACCAGGTTCGGGGCTTGCCCCCAGGCGGGTGGTGCGTAAAGCATGGAATAAAGGCTCTTTAAACGAAAGCAAGCCATCTTTTTCGTGGCTTGCTTCAATTGTAGTATTCCGGCTTTTGGCCCCCGATAATGCCACCATCAATTGTACAGTGTTGGACCCTATATCTATGGCGGCCCACTTTTCCATCCGTTTATCTCCCTCTGCGGTTATCCTGATGTTTTTTTAAGCTTACCAGTTTCTCGTTGCTTTCCTTCATAAAGCGCACCAGCTTATCCTCAAAATTACCCTCTGTGGAATAAACCGGATCACGATATTGGGGAGGTTGGGCCGCCTGCTTTAGGGAAAGGCCTATCTTGCCGGTCTCCGTCATATCCAGCACCTTTACCCGAACTGTATCCCCTTCGGAAAGGTATTCGCTGATATCGCGCACAAAAGCCTCGGCCACTTCGGAAATATGTACCAAACCGACACGGCCATCCGGCAATTCTACAAAAGCGCCAAATTTGCTTACTCCTGTAACACGCCCTTCCACGACGCTACCCACGGTTATCGGCATAAAGGCAAAGTCCTCCCAACAACTTGTCTTTGCACCATAATTATAGAATTTTTGCCGAAGGTTGTCAATACGAAAATCGGCGGGAAGGCGCGTTAATGAAGCACATTATTAAGCCTGGTATTTTCGTTCAATTCCCGCACGTCGCTGATCTCCGCCGGAGATATCACAACTTCCCCAACCTTTACCATGCCCAAACTGCTGCGGGCTAACTGCTCCAGATAAGAGTCGCTGTAATACAGCTTTACCTGCCTTTGGGCGCGCCGGTATTCCTCCTGCGCTTCCTCCAGCTTTTGCCTATAGATTTCAACTTCGGCCTGTATAGCCTGATAGCGCTGATACTGATGCCCCAGCCAAAAAGTCAGAAAAAACAATACGCAGATAAATGCCAGCCTGGACCAACAAAAACTTTTTTTATTTTTCGTTTGCGCCGTCTCCAAAAATGTTTTCCTCCTCCGCGTCAAATATCCTTAAAGCCGCGCCGGGAATTACTATGACCGTCTCGTAGCCTTTAGCGCGGGCGCGGTTGTACAAGGTGGCTACCGTGCTCTCGGCCAGGGCCAGGGATTTTGCAATAACCTTGGCCGAATGACCGCTTTCTTTAAGCGTTACCACCTGCTTTTCCCTAAAGCTTAAGCGTTCCGCTCCGCGTATTTCTATTTTCACAGCCGCGCTCCCCTACATTGTTACTTATATTATACCAGAACATTTCTTACAAATCAAGTACAAATTTACTACAAATTTACAATTATTTAAAAAAAATCTTTACAGTACCGGTACGGATACTGTAAAGATTTTTTGCCATATAACATTACATATCTTTGCCCTAAAATTCAGCTTTTTTAGCCTGCAAAGGCTATCTTTTAAGGATACCGTATTTGCTTTTTATCCTTGCCAGTTTTTCCAGCATAGGCGGGCCAAGTATCCACAAAAATATTACCGTGGCCAGCATATGTACTATATCGAAGGGCAGGCCCTGGGCATAAGCCAGCCAGAACATTTCCCTGGTGGGGTGTTCTTGGAACATAATCACCGAGGCCGGGTTCATCAGCGCGCCATAGATGAAATAGGCAGCCAGCCCTCCGTAAAGACAAAGCGCTCCCCTGCCGATCCGCGGCAGACGGCCATAAAACAGCAGCCCGGCCAAAAAGCCGCTAAGCCCCAGGCCGAACATCTGCCAGGGCGTCCAGGGCCCTTGCCCGAATAAAAAGTTGGAAATAAAGGCGCTTAAAGCTCCCACCAAAAAACCGGCCTCCGGGCCCAAAGCCACGCCGGAGATTATCACAAAAGCCGTTATAGGCTTAAATTGAGGAAGCATGGCAAAGGCGGCCCGGGAGGCCACAGCCAGCGCGGTCAGCACCGCCAGCAGCGTAAGCTCGCGGGCTTGCGGCTTGCGGCCCTCGAACAACAGCAAAAAAGGCAGCATGGCCTCGGCCAGCACCAGCATACTGATAAGAAGATAGCGCCGGTTTTCTAAAAAGCGCAGGCCAAACCAAATAGTTAAAGGTATGGTCAGGATCACCGGGGCAAACGCCAAAAGGGTACGCAAGTTTATGCCGGAGGTTTTTTCGGTAGAAGAAACATTCTTGGGCGGCGACAGACGCGGCCCGCTATCCTCCGGCGGTATTTCCTCCGGCGGCGGTTCCTCCGGCCATACGGGCGGCTCTCCACCGCAGGCGGCTATGATATCTTCCGCCGTGACCGCCGCGGGCAACAGATGGCGGGCCATTCGGTTAGCCGCCGTGGTATAAAAGCTGTGACCGGCGAAAAACTCCCTAACGGCGCCCTGGCTGATGATCTCCCCCGCGAAAAGCAGGGCGCAGCGCGTGGCAACGGCGGCACAGAACTCCACGTCGTGGGAGACCATAATAACGCTTACCCCACCGTCTGTAAGTTCCCTCAATATCTTGGCTAACTGACGCTTAAAGGCCGCATCCAGACCCTTGGTAGGCTCGTCCAGCAGCAACAGACGGGGTTTTGCGAGCAAAAGCTTGGCTAAGGCCGCCCGTTGCTGCTCGCCGCCGGAAAGGTCGTAGGGATGGCGTTTAAGCAGGCCCTGCAAACGGCATAAGCGTACGACCTCCGCCAGGCGCGGCCCGTCCTCCGGCCCGCCCTTAAGCATATTTGCCAGATCCTCTTCCACAGTAGGCCGTGTAAAAAGTGTTTGCGGGTTTTGCGGCAACAACGCCATGGGCAAAGAATGCTCCGGTATTTTTATTTTACCGCGTACAGGCTTTATAAGGCCGCGTATAAGGCGCAAAAGCGTGGTTTTGCCCGCGCCGTTGCCGCCCAATATGGCTAATATCTCCCCCTTTTTTAGGGAAAGCTCTAAACCGCGCAGCACATCCGGGCTTTCTTTTTCGTAGCGGAACCATATTTCCGACAACTCTGCCAGATCTTCGCCCGCCGGAGTAAGCTCTTTTTCCCGCGGCTGCGGCAAAAGAGGCCTGCCTAAGGAAAGTTCCGTAAGCCATTGCCTGCCTTCGCCAACCGTAAGCGGGCAATCCAGCTTGTTTTCCACCGCCGCATAGACCCGCAAAGGCGTGGGCAAAGCGGCAAACATAGGGTCGCGGCGCTCTTTTAGATATTGCGCCACCCGGCGCGGCGGACCGGCGGCAATCAGGCAGCCATCTTCTAAAACCAGCAGATCGTCGGCTAAAGGCAGGGCTTCCTCCAGGCGCTGCTCGCTTAGGACTACGGCTACTCCCAACTCCCTGTTTACACGAAGAAGCGCGGATAAAAACTCCCCGGCGGCTATGGGGTCAAGCTGGCTGGTGGGTTCATCCAGCAACAGCACATCCGGCTGCATTACCAGGGCGGCGGCCAGGTTGAGTATCTGCTTTTGCCCGCCGGAAAGGGTGGCGGTATCGGCATGGAACCATTCCTCCATGCCAAAAAAAGAAGCCATTTCGGCCACCTTAAGGCGGATATCGGCCTGGCCGCGACCCAGGCTTTCCAAACCAAAGGCCAGCTCATGCCAAACTTTATCCGTTACTATCTGGTTTTCCGGGTCTTGCCGCACAAAAGCTATACGGGCCGCCTGGGTACGCTGATCCACCGTTTCCAGAGGGTGCCCCATAAAATAAACGGATCCCCGGCGGCTTCCGTTAGGGGTAAGCACGCTTTTAAAATGACGAAGCAAAGTGGTCTTACCGCCGCCGGAAGGCCCTATAAGCAACGTAAAGTGCCCCGCGGGCAGGCTTAAGCTTATATCCCGCAAGGCGGGGCGCTGTTCGCCGGGATAAAAGAAAGTTAAATGTTCTACTGTAAAGGTCGTTGCGGAGCTTTCCATTTACGGGCCTCCATAAATTCTATGATAAGCGGCAGCAGGCAAAGGGCGGCATAAGCCGCCCCCAGTAAGGCTACGGGAAAGCCAGGCCCCGCGCCCTTAAGGGAAGGGAAATAGCGGTAATAAAACCAGCCTTTAAACGCGCCCAGTATTATAAAACAACCGGCGGCCATAAGACCGCCCAGCGCCCATTTATCGCGGCGGCTTAAGCGGAAAACGGAAAAGGAGGTGCGGCCGTACAACCCGTAACCGCGGCTTCTCATGCTGTCCGCGGTTTCCACGCCATCCTCCAAAGCCCAGGTAAGCAGGATGGAAAACGATCTTAACGCGGAACGCGCCCGCTTAAGCATACTGCCTTTTTCCTCATAAAGGCCCAGGCCCTTTTGGGCGTTGCGCACCTCGGCCAACTGCCGGGATAACCGCGGCAAAAAGCGCAGGGCCATGGATAAAAGCAAAGAGAACGCCGGCAATACGCGCCCAAAAAGGTAAAGGAACTTTTCGGAGCTGACTACGGCGTTATAACAGGAAAACCAGCAGATGACCGTCACCAGCATAGTGGCGGCGGCCAGCCCGTAAAGTATGGATTCCAGAGTAAGGGGATTGCCGTTTTTAAAATAACCCAGCACCGTAAGGCCCTGATGATTGAAAAGCGGATTCATAATAGCCATGACCAGCAGCAGCGGCAGCAGGTAAAGCAAATTGAAGCGCAGGGCGCGGCGGCCAAGCAGCTTGCAGGAATAGATAAAAGCCCCGCCCAAAGAGATACCAAGGGCCAGCGGGTGCAGAAAGAACATAGAAAAGGCTATCACCAGGGCGAAGTAGAGAAAATTGACCAGAGGGTGATACTCCGCGAAGGCCCCCCCTTTAACGGAACCGTTCATCGGCCAGCGCCTCCTAAGGAAGCGTCCTCTCCGCCTATATCGCGGCCCAGATCGCAGGTATAAAGCCATTCCACCCCATCCCCCGGATCAAGCCGGTAAAGGGAGCAGCCCTTGGTGGCAAATTCCCCGTTTACCTTGAACATCCAGCCGGAAAGAGGCCCGCAATCCATCTCGTACAGATTCCCTATGCCCTCCACATAGGCGCTGGCAAAAAAGGGCGTTTCCACAAATTCCAAATGTATGGCCCGCTCCATCAGGGTGCGTTTAAGCACGTCGAACACGCTCTCCCCCTCCGAAAAGCCAACTTCCGTTTCCGCCAGTATAACGCCGTCCGCCGGTACAAGCTCCGGCTTGTCCTTGTTAAGCTGCTCCATATTTTCCAGTATGGTATCGCAGCGCACCGAAAGCGTGCAGAGATATTCCCTTTCGCCGGGCGGGGGCGAAAAGGACGCCCGATAAAAACATAGGCCGGCCAGCAAGGCCAACAGCGCCGTCAGTATAAACGGCCATCTGCGTCTCATATATTACCCGCCCGTTTCTCCGGCAAGCGGCGCAGGGCATCCGCCGGAACATTCTGCGCCTGCGGTTCCTCCGTCATACGGTAAAGGCTGTTTTGCCCGTCAAAAAAACGCTGCAAGCTAACCAGCGCATAAAATGCCTGTTCGCTGGCCATAATATTGGTACCGGCCCCCGTGCCGTGGGCAAAGCCCTTTCCCTTGGTATAAAAGCGGCGCGGATGCGGGGGCTTTCCATCCCGGTACTTTGGAATTCATCGGGGTATGAAGGCCCTGAAACCCTGG
>WRIA01000043.1 GCA_009782975.1 Clostridiales bacterium | reverse complement strand
GTCTGTACCTCGCAGGTGCTTTTAAATGAATACCGACTGTATCAGCAGCATATAGATAAGCGTGCCCCCGCCTATGGAAAGCAGGGTATTCTTTTTCCACACATGAAGCGCCGTTACCGCGGCTATGGCTATGGCTTCCGGCAGGCCGTGGGGTGCGGCGGTAAGGCTTATGTCCTTAAGGCAATAGACCACCAGCAGGCTTATAGCCGCCGCGGGCAGCATTTGCCCCAGATACACTATATAGGCAGGCGCGGCCTTTGCGTTAGGGAAAAGTACAAAGGGCAAAAAGCGCGTTATGCCGGTACCCAAAGCCAGCAGGGCAACTATAATAAGGGCCTGGCCCGTGCTTAAGGTCATGGCTGTTCCACCTCTTTTGCAAACCGCTTGCGAAACAGGGTAAGACAGGCGATTATAAGTATCATAGCGGGTATTATGAACCTTTCCGCGCCGAAAACAAGCAGGCTAAGTGCCGCCGCAACAAGGCCGGTAAGGGCCGGAAAATGGTTTTTTTGTCCCCGCCAGCAGTTTATGAATATCACCGTAAAAAAAGCGGTCATCACAAAATCTATGCCCCTGGTATCGAAGGTAAGCAAAGGGCCTATCAAACTTCCGGCCAGGCCGCCCAGCACCCAATAGAACTGATGGAGCATAGTTACGGCCAGCATGAACAGGGGTCTTTCCGTTTCTGCCGGCGGTTCTACGGAGCAGAGCAAAGAAAAGGTCTCGTCGCACAGGCCAAAGATAAGATAAGGCTTAAGTTTTCCCGTTCCGCTGTATTTTTCCAGCATGGAAAGGCCGTAGAACAGATGGCGCGCGTTTACGGCCAAGGCTATAGTTAAGGCATACAGCGGGTCAAAGGCGGCGGTAAGCAGGCTTATGCCCGCAAATTGCAAAGAGCCCGCATATACCAGACCGCTTATCAGCAGTATCCAGGGCCAGCCATAGCCCTTGCCGCTCATCAATATGCCGTAGGCCATACCCAAAAAGACAAAGCCGGTCATTACGGGCACGGTATGGGGAAAGGCAGCTTTAAGGGCCGTACGCAGCTTTTTTTGCATTATAACTCCTTTAGGCGGGATATATGCCTGTACATCAATATTCTACCCAATTACCTGTTTAGCGTCAACAGTAAATTTTTTACAAAGCGCGGTTGAGAATTATTGCCTTAAGTGATATAATCTATACTGGTTTAAAATATTGGATAAAGAATAAGGGGTGTTAGTGTGGGTTTGCTGGATAAATTGTTCGACGACAACGCCAAGGATATAAAGCGTTACAGCAAAATACTGCAAGGGGTAAATGCCCTGGAGCCGGAGATACAAAAATTGAGTGACGCAGAACTGCGAAACCGTACATCCGATTTCCGCCTGCGTTTGCAAAATGGGGAAGAATTGGATGCCCTGTTGCCGGAAGCCTTTGCTACAGTGCGGGAGGCCGGGTGGCGGGTACTTAATATGCGCCATTTCGACGTGCAGCTTATAGGCGGTATGGTGCTTTCCGACGGTCGCGTAGCCGAGATGAAAACGGGAGAGGGCAAAACTTTGGTAGCCACGGCCCCTACTTATCTACACGCGCTTACGGGCAAGGGCGCCCATGTTATAACCGTAAACGATTATCTGGCCCGCCGCGACAGCGAATGGATGGGCCGCATATATAAGTTTTTAGGCCTTACGGTGGGGCTTTGCGTGCATGGCATGGAGCCTCCTGAAAAGCGGGAGGCTTATCTGGCCGACATAACCTATGGCACCAACAACGAGTTCGGCTTCGATTATCTTCGCGACAACATGGCCTTCAGCAAAGCCGGTATGGTGCAGCGCCCGCTTTATTACGCCATAGTGGACGAGGTGGACAGCATACTTATAGACGAGGCGCGCACACCGCTTATCATCTCCGGCCCGGCGGATAAGCCTACCGTTTTGTACGAGCAGGCGGCTCAGTTCGTACCGCGCCTTAAACGGGAGGACGACTACACCGTGGATGAAAAGACGCGCCAGTCCGCCCTGACGGAGGAAGGGGTGGCCAAGGCGGAGCGTGCTTTTGGGGTGGAAAATCTTTACGACGACAAAAATATGGAGATATCCCACCACATCAACCAGGCACTGCGCGCCCATACCCTGTATAAGCGGGATAGGGATTATGTGGTAAAGGAAGGCCAGGTTATAATCGTGGATGAGTTCACCGGCCGTTTGATGTTCGGCCGCCGCTACAGCGAGGGCCTGCACCAAGCCATAGAGGCCAAGGAGCATGTTAAAGTAGAGCGGGAAAGCCAGACTCTTGCCACCATCACCTTCCAGAATTTTTTCCGTATGTACGACCGCCTGGCCGGCATGACCGGTACGGCCCGCACCGAGGAGGAGGAATTTCGCAAGATATACGGCTTTGACGTGGTGGAGGTCCCCACCAACCTGCCTATGATACGCTCGGACAATTCGGATATCATATACCGCTCGGAGCCCGGTAAATTTGCCGCCGTGGTGGAGGAAATAGCCGCCGAACACGAAAAAGGCCGCCCGGTGCTGGTAGGCACCATCTCCATAGAAAAATCGGAGCGCCTTTCCCGTATGCTTAAAGACCGCGGCGTAAGGCATAATGTGCTAAACGCTAAATTCCACGAGCAGGAGGCGGAGATAGTGGCGCAGGCCGGGCGCCTGGGAGCCGTTACCATAGCCACCAATATGGCGGGGCGCGGTACGGATATTATGCTGGGGGGCAACCCGGAGGCCTTGGCCGCCGCGGAAATGGCTGCCGCCCAGGCCGCGGATGCGGAGCGGGAATTTAGCGACGAAGAACGGCTGCAACTTATAAATAAATACAAAGAATCCACCGCCGACGAGCATAAGCAGGTGGTGGAGTTGGGCGGCCTGCATATAATAGGCACGGAGCGACACGACAGCCGCCGCATAGATAATCAGTTGCGCGGGCGCGCCGGCCGCCAGGGCGACCCCGGCAGCAGCCGTTTTTTCATCTCCTTAGAGGACGACCTGGTGCGCCATTTCGGCGGGGACAATATACGCAATATCATGGACCGCATAGGTATGGACGACACCATGCCCATAGATTCCGGGCTGGTATCCCGCTCTATAGAGGGCGCCCAGAAAAAGGTGGAGGAACGGCATTTCGAGATGCGCCGTCAGGTGCTTAATTACGACGACGTTATGAATCAGCAGCGCGAGGTGATATACAAGGAGCGCCGCCGCGCGCTTTACGAAGAAAACATCCACGAAAGCGTGCTTTCCATGATGGAGAATGTAGTGGATGTTATGGTAGCGCCCTATACGGGCATGAGCGAATACCCGGAGGAATGGGACCTAAGCGCGCTGACAGGGGAGTTCGCCAAGCTGCTGCCCCAGGATGCGCCAAAGGAAAGCGAGCTGGCCGCCTTAGGCAAAAACGAGGTGCCGGAGCAGCTAAAGGAACGCATATTAAACTACTATCATCGGCGCGAGGAGGCTTTGGGCAAGGAAATTATGGCCCGGCTGGAAAACATGGCTATACTGCGAGCTGTGGATAGCCAATGGATGGATCATCTGGACGCTATGGATCAGCTGCGCCAGGGCATAGGCTTGCGGGCCTACGGGCAGATAGACCCGTTGGTGGAATACCGCAATGAGGCGTTCAATATGTTTCAGCAGATGATAGAGGAGATACAACTGGACGTTACCCGTTTGGTGTTGCACGCGGAGATAGTGGAAGCGCCGCGGGCCAGGGCCGCTGTTTCCACCAACCGCGAGGAGGATGAGCCCGCCAAAAAGCAGCCCGTGCGCCGGGATGCCAAAAGCCAGGTGGGGAGGAATGATCCTTGCCCTTGCGGCAGCGGGAAAAAGTACAAAAAATGTTGTGGCCGCGGTAGTGAGTAGCGAGCATGGATTAGGGAGTATTTTTCTGTTGTCAGACTTCAGTTTTTTTTAAAAATCGCTGATAGCTGAATACTTGTGTTTGTAGTGTTTATTTTGTCAACCGAGCACTCACGCTTCGCTAAGCACAGGCTCCGCGTGGCGTTCCATAGGGTAGTTTTTGCTTTCTTGATGAAAGCTTTACAATCCATCTGATGAAAAGTGTCTAATTTTTAGACAAAAGTGTCTAAAATTTGAACACTTTTTTCTGTGGCGGATGGTTTTTGGGGAAGTGTTGTACAAATTCTTGTACAAGATATTGTGCTTAATTGGGGTGATACCGTATATGGTGTCACTTTTCGGCATCCGTACCGGGCGCGGTCCACAGGCAAAAAAAGCCCGGCGGTCCAATTTGCGGACCTGCCGGACTTAGTTTTATTTGGTTTTGGCTGTTTGTTGGTGTGTTTTACAGGCTTTATTATCAATTTTTAACGCCTTTTATACCCTTCGCGTTTCTGTCCAGTTTGTACACAACGCCGTCTATCGTGCAGAACAATGTGCCGTTGCCGTTGTAATTGCCGTTATTGCTTTCAAAAACATATTCCACGCCGTTAATTACTACCGTAATGGGGCCGTCGCCGTAATAATCGCCGTTTGCGATGGCGTCGTTGAGTTGATCGAGCAGGGGTTTTTCCTGTACAAGTTTGGGGATAGCTCTGGTTTCTTCTTCGCCGCAAACCGCGCATACGCGGGTTTCCACGCCGTCGGCTTCATATGTTGCCGGGGTGGTGACTATCCATTCGCCCCAGTCGTGGTCGAGCGCGCAGGGGTGTTGGTTTAATACCCAGACATAGCTGATCTCGTCTGTGTATTCGAAATATCCAGGTTTGATTATGGAGGGAACGCCGTCCTCTTCTGTTTTATCATTAGTTCCTATCCGGATGTACGTACCGTCATCCGGAACGATTATCCCGCCGTTGACGGTAACGAGGCTGTTTTCGTATCGTGCGGCAACGCCGATGCTGTTGACGCTGTTTACGTTAATATCACCGTTGACGATAACGCTGCCGCCGGCGCTATTGGTATGAGCATAGACGCCATATGTCTCGCCGTCGCCGTTATCATTTACCGTAATACTGCCGTTGACGGTAACCTTGGCGTTGCGGTAGGAGCGCACTCCCATTGTTTGCTCTGACGTTGATGATAAGCCGTTCACCGTAATATCGCCGTTGACGATAACATCGGCGGCGTCGCCCCAAGCATACACCCCTGTTACTTGGCTGTTTATATCTCCGTTTACGACGACTGCGCCGTAACTATTTACTCCGCGATATACAGCTGTTATATCGCCGTTAACGGTAACGGTTGAATACATATCCTGTACCTCAATTCCGCAGCCGACGTCGCCGAATGACGTGACGTTTGTAACTTCCGTTTTACCGTTGTATTCGACTCTTACAGCGGTATAACCCGTAATATTGAATTCGCCGTCGCCTATAATGCAAACATCGCCATTGTTTATCATTAACCCGAAACTAGGAGTAGCATCCTGCAGGTTGACCAAACTCAATACGTATCCGTTAAGGTCGAAAGTGATACTTTTATCGGTAATTCTTAACACGTACGATCCCACAGACCAAACCGTAGTTTTATCGTATTCGATGTCTTTAAGTATCTTGATGGTCTCCCCGTCTTGTACCGCCGCAAGCGCGTCGCCAAAATCTGCGTATTGCACCGAACCGATTTCGCATACAGGTTCCTCCGCCGCGAAAGTCATCGCGGGCAGAAGTGTTGCGAGCATTAGTACGCTTATAACAAGCGCAATAAGTTTTGTGGTTTGTTTTTTCATTGTTAAATCCTCCAAATAAATTATTTTCCTCAAACTTCTGTCGTTGCGGTTCTCCTTCTTGCGCGTTTTTTTGTCAATTTAGCCCATGTCTATAAATGCCGGGCTGCCCTTTGCGTGGTTGGTTTCCATATCTTCACCCCCTTGCCGGTTAAGGAATGTTAAGGCTTTGCCGCCCCGGTGTTTATGGCGGCGGCAGGCTTCTGTCAATAAGTAAACCTTTTGATAATAGCCCATCGGAGGTAAGCAAGTGGAGTATTTTACACACAAATTGTAGAAAATTTACAC
>WRIA01000042.1 GCA_009782975.1 Clostridiales bacterium | reverse complement strand
TGGGGTCTGGCGGAGGCAGGGGATATACAGGGAGCCAGAGCCGCGTTTTTTGATCTGCTATCCGTTTATGTATCCGGCGCCGGTTCAGTAAGCTTCTATTTGGAGGGCAAAGAAGGGGATAATATACGCCTTAACCGGGCCGGGGCAATGTTGGCTGCCGCCTGCGGCGAGGCCCACACCGCCGGTATGTTGCTGCAATATCTGGAAAACGCGCAGGCTCAGGACACTTTGATAACAGCCCTTACAGCAGGCGCTTTACTGCAAAACTGTTATGCCCTTCCCGCTTCCGCCGCGTTAAAAACCAGCTACGTTTTCCAGCGTGTGGAAATAGAGGGGCTAAACGATGCCTGCCTTAAATTGACCGGCCCCGGCCCCGTAAATCTGGAAAACATCTCTGGCGATATCGGTTATGTTATCATACGCCGTTAACAATATTATGTAGAATCAATGATGCGGGATGTGTAATCTGGGCGGATATAAACAAATAGGATTGTTTAAAAAAGTTTAACTTCCTAAATAAAAAGTTTAACTTCCTAAATAAAATATTTAGATATCTAAATATTTACGTATCATACACTATATGTAGAAAATCGCTTATATTTAGTAATATAGTTATCAAGTAATTTACTGAACAAAGGAGCAATATCATGAGGGATAGCTTACGTTTAAAAATATTGACGGTTTTTGCGGTGGCCTTGCTGCTGCTTGTGCCGCAGCAAGGGGCGGTAGCCCAACAGGGCAGCCTGCTGCACGCAAGCGAGCTGCGGCTGGCCTCCGCCGCGCGGCTTTCAAGCGGGGTGTATTGGAGCCTTGCCCTGGACGACCGCGTTACGGAAAATTACATAGAATATATACCCAACGATACCGTGCAGCCCATCATCGCCTACGGGGATTATATCTACGGCGGCAATTCTTTGGCCCGCCTTACGGAAATACTGGAAGGCCGCGGCAACCGCGTTATAGCGGCCATCAACGCCGATTATTTTAATATGTCCACTGTGGTGCCGCTAAGCACCGTGATAGAAAACGGCGTGCTAAAGGGCAACGAGGGCAGCAGTTGGGATAGCATAGGCTTTTACGAGGACGGGCGCGCCCGTATAGGGCGTTTAGGGCTTGCCATGTCCCTTAACGTGTATGGTCAGGAATATATAATCGGAAAGCTCAACAAAGAGTTGACCGCCAAAGGCCAGAGCATACAGCTGTTCAGCGCGGATTACGCCGATACTACCAGGGCCGCCGTACCCTGCGTTTATGCGGTGCTGCGCGTTACGGAAGGATATTTGGGCATAAACCGCAGCCTTACGGCCTATGTGGAAAGCGCCGGAACCGCACAAGGGCCTGTAAATATAGCTCCCGGCTGTCTGGTGCTGGCTTTGGGCAGGGATAGCGAAAACGAGGTGGCAAAGGCCGCTTTGTCCGCCTTTGCCGTTGGTCAGCAGGTGACCATAAATATCAGCGGCAACGCCGCCTGGAACGATATAGTTTATGCCGTGGGCGCAGGGGAAAGGCTGCTTACCAACGGTGTGGTGGTGGCCCCGGAATTTTCTGTTTCTTCCACCACGCCCAATGAACCGCGCACCGCTTTGGGCGTGCGTACGGACGGCAGTTTTATTATGTACAGTGTGGATGGGCGGCAAAAGGGCTACAGCGCCGGGGCCACCCTGTACGATGTGGCCCAGCGTCTGCGGGAGCTGGGCTGCGTGGAAGCCGTGAACCTGGACGGCGGCGGTTCCACCACCTTATCGGCAGCGTATCCGGGGCAGCAGGGCTTAAAAACCGTCAACAGGCCTTCCGGCGGTTCCCTGCGTACCTGCGCCAACTATATACTGCTGGTAAACCGCGGCGACCCTTACGGCGAGGCACAGCGGCTGCATCTGTACCCCCACGATAGCATGGTGCTGGCCGGGGCCTCCATGGATATTACGCTTACCGCCACCAACGAGGATTATCTGCCCGCCGACCTGCCCTATAGCTATACAGATTATTATGTGGATAATCTATCCATAGGCACGGTCGATGAAAACGGCCGCTTCACTGCGGGCCGTCAGCCTTCCACAGGCTATGTTTATGCGGAAAGCGGCAGACTTTCGGGCAGCGCCCGCGTAACGGTGGTGGATCGTGTGGATAGCGTGGAGATCCTTTACGCGGCAAGCGGGCGGAGCGTGGGGCAGCAGATCACCCTGTACGGCGGAGGCAGTGTGGAGCTTGGCATGAGCGCCACCTATAACCATCTCAATATCATAGCGGACGCGGCCTCCTTCAACTGGAGTTTAAGCGGGGATATCGGCACTATAGACGAAAACGGCCTGCTTACCGCCTATAATGATATGGACGAAGGGGAAGGTATGCTTACGGCTTCTTTGGGCGCGGTCAGCGTTTCCGTGCCGGTGCGTATCAGCAACAAGGCCGAGCTTAAAGAGGATTTCGAAAACTTCACGGAGCGGGATGGCCCGGGCTTTAGCTTAACTCAGAACACGGATAAAGCTCTGGTGCGCTTTGGCAATGCCAGCGGCGCTTTGGATTACGACCTTGGCCTGACGGAGGAAAACGGCAGCCTTAGTATACCACTGTACCTACCCCTTACGGACGGGCCCAACTATTTAAACTTATGGATATACGGCGACGCCTCGGATAATCAACTGGCACTTACGGTAGAAAGGAACGGGGAAGCTTTGGAGCTTACCGGCTTGCCGCTGGATTTTGAAGGCTGGCAATATGTAACAATGCCCTTGCCGCGGGATATTACGGGTTTGATAAGCCTGGATATACTAAAGCAGGGCGCAGAGACCGGCACATTGTATCTGGATCAGATAATGAGCGCCCACGGACGTTACGCCGATGATGAGCCGCCGCGGATAGAGGCCGTTATAGAGGAAGGAACGCTTAACGCCACGGTAGCGGATGACATGGATACGGAACTTAAAACGGCCAATATCCGTCTTACTTATGACGGGCTTCCTCTTCAGTTTTCCTACGATCAGGCCGCGGGCAAGCTCAGCGCACTTCTGCCGGAAAGCGATGGGCGTTCTCACCGCCTGACCATAACGGCGCGGGATAAAAGCGGCAATGTTGCCCGCGGCTCTCTTGATATTGCGGCCACAGAGGAGCAGCCCCGGCCTTTCATAGATATGGACGGGCATTGGGCGGCGGATTTTACCACCTACCTGTATCAGCGGGGGATAGTGAACGGCATTGCCGGGGACAAGGGCTTTAGCTACGCCCCGGATACCAATATGAACCGGGCCCAGTTTGCGGTTATAATGTGCAACTGGCTTGGGGTGGATACCGAACAATATGCCCAGACAGAGCTGCCCTTCGACGATGTTTCAGCCATCGGCGAATGGGCGTATCCCGCCGTGCAGGCCATGTACGCTTTGGGCATTACCAAGGGCAGCGCCCTGAACGGACAGCTCTTTTATAACCCGGCCAGCCCCATCAGCCGCGCCGAGGCCATGACCATGATCGGCCGCACCCTGGAACGGGGCTATGCCGAGGCCGCGCTTGCTTTCGAGGACTCTGCCGCTGTGCCGCAATGGGCCGCGCCTTATGTGCGCACTTTGGTGGAGTTACAGGTGGTAAGCGGCATGGAGGGGAACCGTCTGGCGCCTTTTGCCTATGTCACCAGGGCTCAGGTGGCGAAGATGCTGTACAGCCTTATTTAGAAGCTGGAAGCGCGAGGATATAGTATGGAAGCGGTATTTTAGTGAGGTAATATGCGAATAATGCACTTCGCCGGCGGCGGTGATATCGGCGGCGCGAAAACCCATATACTTTCCCTTACCAGGGAGTTGATGTCTGGCAATACGGTTTGCCTGGTCAGCTTTCGCAAGGGTCCTTTCGCGGAGGAAGGGCGCTCCCTTGGTATAGATGTACGCGATACCGATTTCGGCTTAAATATAGTAAGCGCCCTGCGTATGGCACTGGCGGTGGTGGATGAATTCAAGCCGGATATCATACACTGTCACGGGGCCAAGGCCAATATGATGGGCGTGCTGGTAAAATGGCGGCGGCGCATACCCATAGTGACCACCGTGCATTCCGATCCCAAGCTGGATTATCTGGGTTCCCCCCTTAAGCAATACACCTTTGGCCTGATAAATGCCCTGGCCCTGCGTCGCGTGGATTATTACATGGCGGTGGCGGGCCGTATGGATAACAACCTGATAGAGCGGGGCTTCGACCCGCAGTGTATCTTTACCATCTATAATGGGCTGGATTTTTCCCGCGCCTCCTTAGATCCCCGTCCGGCCAAACCCAAAGGAGACATTGTGGTGGGTATTGCCGCCCGCCTTACGCCCATCAAGGATATACCCACCTTGTTAAGGGCCTTTGCTTTGGCCTACGAAAAAAACCCGCGGCTTAGGCTTAAGATAGCAGGCACGGGCGAGGATGGGCCAAGCCTGCGCGCGCTGGCGCTTAAGCTGGGCATAAAGGAGCGCGTGGATTTTGTGGGCTGGGTTACGGATATGCCGGGCTTTTATGCCCAGGTGGATATAAACGTGCTGGCCTCCCTTTCGGAAACCTTTCCCTATTCCTTACTGGAGGGCGCTTACGAGCATTGCGCGGCGGTGGCCAGCCGGGTTGGCGGCATCCCCGCCTTAATAGAGCATGGGCGGGATGGTTTTTTGTTCGAGCCGCGGGATGTAAATGCCCTGGCGGAGTACATCTATCAGCTTTCCTGCGACGGGGAACTGCGGCAAAGGCTGGCGGAAAACCTGTTTAAACGGGCTAAAGAAGAATTTTCTTTGCAGCGCATGAAAGAGGTGCAGGAGGCAGCCTACGCGGTGATAAAGCGCAGCCGGGGGCGGCAAGGGCGGCAGGGCGCTGTCATCTGCGGCGCTTACGGGCGGGGCAATGCAGGGGACGAAGCGATCTTGCAGGCCATCATTTCTCAAATGCGGGAGATAGACAGCGATATGCCGCTTACGGTCATGAGCCGCAACAGGAAGGAAACGCGCCTTAATCACCACACCAACGCCATATACATCTTCAATATCTTCGGATTTTTACGCAACCTGCGCAGATCCCGCATTTTTATAAACGGCGGCGGCAGCCTTATACAGGATGTTACTTCTTCGCGCTCTTTATATTTCTATCTTTTTACCCTGCAAGCCGCCAAATGGTGCGGTTGCCGGGTAATAATGTACGGCTGCGGCATAGGCCCGGTGCTGTCTGCCGCCAACCGCCGCGTAGCCGGGCGGATACTTGACCGGACCGCGGAGGTAATAACCCTGCGCGACAATATTTCCCGCGCCGCTTTGCGGGAAATGCGGGTGGAAAAGCCCCGCATACTGCTGGCCGCGGACCCAACCATAAACATACAAAGATCCCCAGCGGATAAGGTGCAAAGAGCCTTTGTTCTGGAAAATGTACCGCCGGAATGTAAAAAAATCGGCTTTTGCCTGCGCAGCTGGCCTAACTTCAACGCGGCGCAGCCTTTGGCCGCCGCAGCCGGTTACGCTTATAAAAAATACGGGCTTACCCCGGTGTTCGTACCCATAGAGCTGCCCAGGGATATTGCCGCGGCGGAGCCGGTACTTCCTTATATGACCGTACCGTATCATGTATGCCGCAAGCGCCACCGGGTGGAAGACCTTATAGGTATGTTGGGCTCCATGGAGGTAGTTGTGGGTATGCGCCTGCACGCGCTGGTATTTGCCACCTTAGGCGGCGCGCCGGTGGTGGGTGTTTCCTACGACGTTAAGGTAGATAGCTTTATACAGGAAATAGGCTCCCATACAGGCTTATCTTTGGATATGGCAAGGGCCGAGGAACTTTACGCCGGCATAGACAGGGCTTTGGCCTTCGGCAAGGCCGGGGCGGAAGCTGCGGCCGGCCGCCTGCGCGAGGCCGAAAGGGTAAATATAGAAGCGGCGACAGAACTGTTGGCTATAAGCAATGGCTGATCATTAAACAAAATATTTAACTTCGCAAACAAAATATTTAACTTCGCAAATAAAATGTTTAACTTCGCAAATGTTCATTGCTCTTTTAAG
>WRIA01000041.1 GCA_009782975.1 Clostridiales bacterium | reverse complement strand
GGTCCTCCTTTAAAGCCAGTTTATGCACCACCCGCGAGGCCATAGGCACGGCGGAGACTCCGGCCGCGCCGATAAGGGGGTTGATCTTGTTGCGCAAAAACAGGTTCATAAACTTGGCTATAAGCACGCCGCCCACCGCGCCGAAGAAAAAGGCGAAGCAGCCCAAAAAGAACACGGTAAGGGTCTCCGCTTTAAGGAAGTTGGCCCCGTTAGCGGTAGCGCCCACGGAAATAGCTAAAAAGATAGTTACTATATTGATAAGGGCGTTTTGCGCCGTATCGTTAAGGCGTTCCACCACGCCGCTTTCCCTGAACAGATTGCCCAGCATAAGCATACCTATAAGCGGGGTGGCCAAAGGCACTATCAAAGATACTATTATGGTATTTACTATGGGGAACAGTATCTTGGTGGTCTTGCTTACCGGTTTTAATTGCAGCATGGTGCGCTGACGTTCTTTTTTGGTGGTGCAAAGATAGGCCGCCGGGGGAATGATGATAGGCACCAAAGACATATAGGTGTAAGCGGCCAGAGCTATAGGCCCCAGCATATGAGGAGCAAGCTTGGTTGCCAGGTAAATGGCGGTTGGGCCGTCCGCCCCGCCTATAATGCCTATGGAGGCGGCCTCCTGGGCGGTAAAAGCTATGCCGGGAACCATATCGGTTATCACCAAAGCGCCCCAAAAGGCCAAAAACACGCCTAACTGGGCGGCAGCGCCCAACAGCAGGGTCTTGGGGTTGGCGATCAAAGGACCGAAATCCGTCATGGCGCCTATGCCCATAAAGATAAGGGGCGGGAATATACCCAAGTGATCCCCCATATACAGCCAGTGCAGCAGCCCGCCCACATCCTTCATTACCGGCAGGCCGTTTACCAGAACATGGGTGGGTTCATCCATAACGCCGCTGAAGGGGATATTGACCAGCAGCATACCGAAGGCTATGGGCACCAGCAGCAAAGGCTCGAAGCCCTTTTTTACGGCCAGATACAGGAAGATAAGCGCCACCACGATCATTACGGCGTTTTTCCAGCCATCCGCCTGCACAAAACCCATAAAGCCGGTACCGTTAACAAAGTTAAGCAAAGATTGCATTATGTTCATATAAGAACCTCCCTATTTATTTCTCCTTTGGTCCTATAGGGAGACCAAGGCGTCGCCGGTCTGCACGGTGGAGCCGCCGGCTACATGTATGGCGCTTACCACGCCGGGGCCGGGTGCCGTGATGTCGTTTTCCATCTTCATGGCTTCCAACACCAAAAGTATGTCACCGGCTTTTACAGCCTGGCCTACAGCCACATTTACCCGCAGCACGGTGCCGGGCAAGGGGCTGGCCACTGTGTTTCCGCTGGGCGCGGCAGCCGGGGCGGCAGCGGGAGCTGCCACAGGCGCGGGGGCGGGAGCCGCTACGGGAGCGGGAGCAGGAGCAGCAACAGGAGCGGGTGCTGCCACGGGGGCCGCGCCGCCGATTTCTTCCACCTCTACGGAAAAGGTCTCGCCGTTTACGGTAACTTGGTATTTTTTCATTATAATATTCCTCCTAAGTATTTGTTATATATTAAAGATAAACTTGCCGGTTGTTTATTATATCGGCGGTGCCGCTATCCGACCAGGCGTTGGCGGTGGTATTGCCCCGGCGTATGGCCGTAAAACGCAGCTGCTGCAAGGGTTTGCCGCAGGCAAGGCTTACAGCGCCCATAATGGCAGCCACCGTTTTTGCGCTGATACCGGCCGCGGCTTGTACCGGCGGCGGCGTTGCCTCCTGTACCGGAACGGGCGCCGAAGCGGCAGATTCTTTGGCCTTTTTGCGCTCTATATTGCCGTCTACAAGGGTGGTAAGCAGCCAGGTGGTAAAGGTTAGGATGATAAGCACGGAAAACACCACGCCCATGCCTATGATAGTGCTGCTGACGCCTAATTCTATGGTCTCTAATTGCATTATATCACTCCTTCCCTTTTACAGCGGCACGTTGCCGTGTTTTTTACCGGGGCGGGCTTCCTTTTTGGTTATAAGGGAATCCAGAGATTTTATCAGGTAGTAACGGGTCTGCTCCGGTTCCATCACCATATCCACATAGCCACGGGCCGCCGCGCAATAAGGATTAGAGAATTTATCCTCGTACTCGGCTATCTTTTCCGCCCGTTTGGCCTGCGGGTTTTCCGCGCCGTCTATTTCCTTGCGGAAAACTATGTTAGCCGCGCCCTGGGCTCCCATTACCGCTATCTGGGCGGTGGGCCAGGCTATGGAAACGTCCGCGCCCAGGGATTTGGCGCACATAGCCAGGTAAGCGCCGCCGTAAGCCTTGCGCGTGATCACCGTAAGCTTGGGTACGGTGGCCTCGGAATAAGCGTATAACAGCTTGGCGCCGTGGCGGATGATGCCGCCATGCTCCTGGGCCACGCCGGGCAGGTATCCGGGAGTATCCACAAAGGTAAGAAGCGGTATGCCGAAAGCGTCGCAGAAGCGGATGAAGCGGCTGGCTTTATCCGAGCAATCTATATCCAGGCAACCGGCCATAACTTTCGGCTGATTGGCAATAACGCCCACGCTCATGCCATTAAGGCGTATGAACCCGGTAAGGATATTGGCGGCGTAAAAAGGCTGCAACTCGAAGAAATCGTGGTCGTCGGCTATGGCCTCTATAACATGGCGCATATCGTAGGCCTTGTTGGGGTCGTCCGGCACCACGGTGGCCAGAGCTTCGTCCATGCGCTCGGCCGGGTCGGCGCAGGCAAACACCGGCGCGCCTTCCAGATTATTGGCGGGCATATAACTCATAAGTTTTTTTATCTGGCCTATGCATTCGGCTTCGTCCGCGGCATAAAAGTGAGCGTTGCCGCTTAAACGGTTGTGGGTCATGGCGCCGCCTAAGTCCTCGGAGCTTACGTCCTCGCCGGTAACGGCTTTTATTACCTGCGGCCCGGTTATGAACATATTGGCTTTGTTTACCATGAACACAAAATCGGTAAGAGCCGGGGAATAGACCGCGCCGCCGGCGCATGGCCCCATAATAACAGAAAGCTGCGGTATAACACCGGAGGCCAGGGTGTTGCGTTTGAATATCTCGCCGTAGCCGTTAAGGGCGTCCACGCCTTCCTGTATGCGCGCGCCGCCGCTGTCATTGATACCTATCAAAGGCGCGCCCACTTTTACCGCCAGATCCATCACCTTGCAGATCTTGGCCGCGTGCATTTCTCCCAAGGAGCCGCCCAGCACGGTAAAATCCTGAGAGAAAACATAAGTAAGGCGGCCGTCTATGGTACCGTAACCGGTCACTACGCCCTCGCCGGGGGCCACTGTATCCGCCATACCGAATTCCGTGCCGCGGTGAACGACAAATTGATCCAGCTCCACAAAGCTGCCTTCGTCCAACAGGGCGGCTATGCGTTCGCGGGCGGTCATCTTGCCGCTTTCATGCTGCTTCTCGATTTTTTTTGCCCCGCCGCCCAGCAAAATCTGTTCGCGTTTTGCGGCCAGGGCTTCCAACTTTGTTTCTCTTGACATCTTTTTACCTCCTATGTCCTTTCTTCATCTCTGGCATAATTCCAGTAACACGCCGCCCGTGGCTTTGGGGTGCAAAAACGCTATCTGCGCGCCGCCCGCGCCGCGCCGGGGCTTTTCGTCTATCAGGCGCACTCCTTTGGCCTTAAGTTCTTCCAGGGCCGCCTCGATATCCTCCACCCTAAGGGCTATATGCTGTATGCCCTGGCCCTTGGCCTCTATAAACTTTGCTATAGGGCTGTCCTCGGATGTGGCCTGTAACAGCTCCACTTCCCCTTCGCCGCAGGGTATAAAGGCCGTTATAACCTTTTGCTCCGCCACTTCCTCGGTAGCGGTGATCTTAAGGCCCAGAGTATCCTCCCAAAACTTGGCTGCTTCGGATATATCGGATACCGCGATGCCTATGTGGTCGATCTTTGCCACGTTAAACAAGTAAAACCACCTCGCTTTTAGTAAAATTTATCTATATGATAACATTTCAAACGACCTCGGATATAAAGATAGCATAAAGGTGCTGTTAATGCAATGGATTTTTAATGAATAAAAAAGTTCTAAATTATCTCAACAATATAAATACGGCATATAAATACGGCATATAAGTACGTAGGATAAATTTTTCTTGACTAAACAGGGCCCAACATATAGAATAATATATGCGCGCCGATGTGGCTCAATGGCAGAGCAGCGCATTCGTAATGCGCAGGTTAGCGGTTCGACTCCGCTCATCGGCTCCAGCTTTATCGCGGACTTGCTTAAGCGGTCCGCGATACTTTTATGGCGTCAATTTGCAGTATTGGGAATAAAAATGGCTGTTACAGAACTTATCATGGAGTTTTCGGCCGCGTTGCCTGTCAATGCCCCCTGATGTTCCAGATCGCTTAAGGCTTTATGCATAAGTTCCTGCCCGGCTATAACAGTTGAAGGGGCGTCGCCGACCGTTATAACGCCCGAATAAAGAAGGGAGTTTGCCCACCGCAGCGTTCCTTCTACAAAAAACCTGTATTCACCGGGCAAAACAGCGTTGCCATTTGTGTCGGTAAGATCCCAGGTATAGGATAATGTTCCCGAGGCGGGGGTAGCGCCGGTGATGGCGTCTATGCCGGCTTGGGACATGGATGCAAGCCCCGATCTTTCTACCCACAGGGCTATGGATTCCGGCCTGCTTTTATAGCCGCCGTTTGCCGTAAAGCGTGTTGCGTAGAGCGTTTTTATAAGGCGGTCATCCATATCTTCTATCCACACCGCAAATTGATTGCTGGCCATGCCGCTTTGCTTTTTGTACTCGAAAGTTATAACTACTTTATCCGGCGCAAGGCTTTGTTCGGCGTTATCAGAAGCGTTTACGGGCCGCGGCGTCTCCTTTTGCTTTCCTGGCGAACAAGCGCATAACGGGGCAAGCAGTATCAGGCCCGCAACTATAATAAAAGCTGTTTTTCTTATCATTTTTCTACTCCTTTGGACTTTTTAAAACAAGGGATACTTCTTTAAAAACTATAAGCCGCTTATTTAGCTATTGCAAAAAGCTTCGCGCCGCCAGAGTATCTGCGCTTATCTGGGCTTTAAGCTCGTCCAGACCCGCAAAGCGCCGCTCCGGTCGTAAAAAACACTCCAAATACACGGTTATAAGCTCCCCGTACAGCTTTGGCTGCGCGTCAAGCAGATGGGCTTCCACCAAAGGCTCCGAGGAAATATGCCCTACGGTAGGCTTAAAGCCCAGGTTGATAACGGCCCCATATACAAGGCCCTGACATTCCGCGCGCCCCGCATAGACACCCCAGGGCGGCAGGGCCTTGCCAGCGGGCGGCGAAAAATTGGCGGTGGGGAACCCCAGTTTGCGCCCAAGCTGATTGCCCATGACCACCCGGCCGGAAAGCTCGTATGTGTAGCCCAGCATACTGTTTACCGCCGCCATATCCCCCGCTTGCAGCAGGCGGCGTATATTGGAGGAGGATACCAGCCCGTAAGGCCCGTTTACCGCCTCCACGATCTCCACGTATATACCACGGGCCGCGCATAGCTTTTGCAGCAGCTTTGCGTCTCCCGCGCCGTTAGCGCCGAAACGGAAATTAAAACCTACCACCACCCGGCGCGCTCCGGTCTGCCCCGCTATCACCTCATCCACAAAGGTTTCCGGCCCGCTTAAACGCAGTTTTTCGTCGAAGCGCAGCTCTACAAGTGCGTCCGCGCCGTTTTCCGCTATAAGGCGCCGTTTTTCCTCCGCCGTATTAAGCAGGCACGGCGTTTGGCCCGTAATAAACTTTAAGGGGTGAGGTTTAAAGGTGAGAACGGCGCTGGGGCCGCCCAGCAACTCTTTTTGCCGCTCCATACGTAGCATCAGCTCTTTGTGCCCCAAGTGTACTCCGTCGAAATTGCCTATAGCAACCACGTTGTAGGGCGGGCCTTCCTCTTTAGCCTTTATTTGCGGCGCGGCCAGGACCTTATCCATGCGTAATATGTATCCTCCCTGCTGCAAGCGTTCGGTCCGCCCCAGGCCAACTAAAACGCCGTCCGCTGTTTCTACCCGGCACAGGGGCAG
>WRIA01000040.1 GCA_009782975.1 Clostridiales bacterium | reverse complement strand
AGGTCGATTACTCAACTGCCATACTACCAGAAACGTTACCATACTGCTGCTTTACTACCTGACCGGCCAAGCATTCAACGCATGGGCCGAAAGACCCAAAAATGTTGTTTGCCAGTCAGTATCGTATTTTTGTATCCAATATTGCAGGAAACAACAAAAAAACGCAGAATAACAATATTATGCAGCAGCCTCCAAGGGGAGGAATAATATATTTTCAGGAGGATGATTTATGGCTATAACAAGCGGAAAACCGGCACAGGCGGCTTTGGATGCGTTTAAATGTCGCAATATCATGGATATCGAGAGCCTTAGTAAAGAGGATTTACAGACCATTATGCAGACAGCGGCCTATTATGACGCGGCCCTTGCGGAAAAACGCCTGCTGGACGACATGAAAGGTAAGGTCATGGCGTCATTGTTCTTCGAGCCCTCCACCCGTACCCGCCTGTCCTTCGAATGCGCTATGGAGCGCCTGGGCGGAAAGGTCATCACGGTAAGCGAAACACCTACCATGCAAACTTCCTCTACAGCCAAGGGAGAAACCATGTACGACGCTATCCGCGTCATCAACTATTACTGTGATGTTATCGCCTGCCGCAGCCCCATCAAAGGCGTACGTCACGAGATAGCCCGCGCCGCTACAGTGCCTTATATAAATGGCGGCGACGGCTCCGGCGAGCATCCTACCCAGGCCCTGCTGGACGTATATACCATATACAAGCGAAGAGGCACGCTGGACGGCCTGGTACACGCCATTTGCGGCGATCTTAAATATGGACGCGCGCCTCACTCCCTGCTGGACGCGCTCTCCAAATTTGATGTAAAGAAAATAATCCTTGCCTCCCCGGAGGAGTTGCGTATGCCGGAAGAGCATATCGCCAAGATAAGGGATATGGGCATAGAGGTGGAGGAATGCTTCGATCTGGATCACGCGGTGAAAAACGCCGACATGATCTATATGACCCGTGTACAGCGGGAGCGTTTTTCCAGCCAGGAGGAATACGAGCGCAATAAGAACCTGTTTATAATGAGCGGGCGGCATATTGGGATGTTCAGGCCGGGAGCTATAGTGCTGCATCCTCTGCCCAGGGTCAACGAGATAGAGGTTGAAGTGGATGAGTATGTCGGGGCGGTCTATTTTGAGCAGGCGGGCAACGGTGTGCCGGTGCGTATGGCCTTGTTGGCGCTGGTAACGGGTAGCGTAAAATAGCAGTTTTGGGTTTTCGGTCATCAGTTTTAATCAGGGGGCGGACATTTATATTGTGTCTGTCCCCTCTATGTATCTTATCCTGTGTACTTCCAAGGTAATAGAGATTGAATAGTTATTTTTCTTGTGATATACTATGATCGTAGTTTAGCTGAGTTTTATATGCGGGAGGAAGAATTATATGGTATTCAAAACAAAACGCCTGCCCTTTATTATAAGCATTGCGGCCGCGGCGGCAGTAGTGTCGGTCTGCGCCTATCTTATAATACATAATGCCGGGCCGGCACCGGAAGACACGCCGCCCTTGCCCGCGGAAGAAAGGCCCCAAATTAGGCTGGATATAGTGGCGGATAAAGATGGCCCGGCCGGCATAGAGCAAGATAGCGGCTTTATCATAATCAGTTCCGAGCCTGTTAGCGCCGTGCAGCTTTCCTCCCGTCTTAGCCTGGATCCACAAACATCATTTACGCTGGTACAGCGCACGGAAAACGAACTTTATCTGCAACCGGAGGAAGCACTGAGGCCCGCTTATGTCTATAATGTGCTTTTAAGGGAAAACAGTTATGAACCCCCTGTGTCATGGGCTTTTCAGACCAAGGACACTTTCCGTCTGCATAAGCGGCATCCGGCGGACGGCAGCTATTGGGTGCCGGTAAACAGCGGCATAGAACTCACCTTTACCCAGCCGGTGGGGGATATCGCCGCTTATGTTTCTGTCTTTCCCGATTTGCCGGGTCGTTTTGAGCATTTCAACGATACCACCGTGGTTTTTATACCCGGCCGGGATATGGAATACGATACCGATTATACCGTTACTCTGGCCGCCGGTCTGCCCGGTCTTAGCGGCGATACCTTGGGAGAGGATGTCAGCTTTTCCTTCCGCAGCGAAGGCGGCCGCGATTCCTGGCGTTACGGGTTTTACCCCTATGACGGCCTTGCGGAGACCTTTACCACCTTCGACCCGGTATTTGTAAAGCTGTACGCCGGAGAAGGTTTCGCCGGCGCGGATGTTCAGGCGGATATTTACCGTTACCCCGATCTGGACGCTTATCTGTCTGCGGAGGAAGCCGGAGAAAAAGATACTGTGTCAACAGATGGCCTGGATAAGGTTGCCAGCTTTAAATCACAGTTGATTATACCAGCCGAATCCTACGACATGGCTTATCTGCCTTTGCCGGAAAACCCCGGGCCCGGTTGGTATCTGGTGGATATGCAGGTAATTTCCGAAGGTTATGTGCAAGGGCGGCGAACGCAGAAGCTGTTGCAGATAACAGATATTTCCCTGTACGCCCAAACCGCCAATAATCAGCTACTGTTGTGGCTGAACGATGCGGCCACCGGCGGTGCGCTGGCCGGGGTAAGTGTACGGGTGGGTTCTTTAGCAGCCGTAAGCGATGACAACGGCGTGGCTTTGTTCGATGTGCCCCCTCCTAAACAGGATGCGGATAAAGAACGGCAATATTATTGGCATTATGATACCATATGGAAGAAACAGGTGCGCATAGATATGAAAGACAGACAATATGGTGCGTACTTGGATGTATATGGCGAAAGCTATAAGCATTGGGGCAAAATATACTATACATATGTTTACACAGACCGCGCGGCTTACCAGCCCAACGATACGGTACGTTTTTGGGGCATGGCGCTGCCCCGCATAAGCGGCGCGGCCCGCCCCGGCAGTCTTGATCTGGAATGGACCGCGGGCGGTCTTTATCCTGACGGTATAAAGATAGATGTTAATGCGGACGGTACCTTTTCGGGAGAGATAAAGCTGGAAAAACAGGCCTCCGGCTGGGAGGAGCTGCGCTTTACCCTGGATGGCGGGTTTTTGTGCGCCGCTGATTTTACCGTTATGGAATATGTAAAGCCTGTCTATACCGTAGCGCTTGACCTGGATAAGCCCTATTACCGCAAAGGCGATACCATACAGGCCCAGGCGGAACTCAGTTTTTTTGACGGCACCCCGGCGGTTGGTATAGATATGGGTTTTTCCTGTTGGGGATATAGCGGCGGCTATAGCACGGAATCTCAAAGCGGTGTTACCGATGCCGCCGGCCGCTGTAACGCGTCTTTTAGCCTGCGCTCCGGTGAATCCTGGTGGCCGGGCTACACATATATGGATGTTTTTACCCAGGGCGCGGAAGATCAAAGGGCATATTGTCAACGGCAGGCGCTGATTTTCCCCAGCAACTATATGCTGGAAAACAGTTTTATTACCGGTGAGGAAGGCTATACCTTTAATGTGAAAGGCTATGGCATCGATTTTACCGCAGTTGATAGCGGGGAGTTTAATAAAAGTTGGGATACAAAACTGTTAAAGGGCGGCACGGCGGAGCTTACCGGCGAAGCCAGACTATACAAGGTGGAATATATACGCAATAAAACAGGTGAATTTTACGATTTTATCAATAAGGTAACGGTGGACCGCTACGAATACGAGCGAAAGGAAAGCGCTGTAATGACCTTTTCCGTGGATACGGAGAATGGGCGCTTTACCTCGGAAATGCTGCCTTATCCAGATGGCGAACATGCCTTTTACTACATAGAATTAAGCGTTGCCGCCCCGGATGGTCAGCGGTTGACGGAAACCTGTTACACCCCTAACGAATATTATTATAATTGGAACGTGTTTAGCAAAAATTACTCCTTTTCCCAGGATTTGGATACCGGTCACGCGGGTTATATTTCCAGGTACGGCAATTATATAGAAGAAGAATATGACGGCAACAAATATTTTTCCAACTCCCGCAGCGCCTATCGCAGCCTTAAGGAACGGGCATCCATACGTCTTACCGATCAGAACGGCTATCTTCCCGCCGCCGGGCGTATGCTTTATACGGTGGTGGGTCAGAAACTCCACGGTTATACTGTAAAGGATACCGCAAGTTTCGACCTGGAATTTTTGCCGGAATACAGCCCCAATGTGCTGGTTATGGGGGCATATTTCGACGGGCGTCATATCTTTACCGTGGGGTCCACCGAGCTTTATTATCACTTTCAGGACAGCGAGCTTATAATAGATGTAAAGCCGGATAAGGAACGCTATCTCCCCGGCGACGAGGTAACGCTGGAATTGAAGATAACGGATCGCGGCGGTAATGGGCAACCTGCCCGCTATCTGGTAAGCGTGGCGGATGAAGCGGCATTTGCGGTTATGGATCAGGAAGTAAAGCCGCTGCCCCGCCTTTACAGCAGCTTTTATATCCATTACAATCAATATGCATCCTATAAACAGCCTTATGATTTTTATGGCGGGGCGGAAAGTGGGGAAGGCGGCGGCGAAAACACGCGGCGGGATTTTGTGGATACCGTGGCCTTTTTAAGCGGGCAGGCGGATGAAAAAGGGCTGGCCACCGTTAAGTTCAGGCTGGCCGATAACCTTACCTCCTGGCGTTTGACCAGCATAGCCTTTTGCGAAAAAAATGACGGCGCGGTAAATATGCCTTTGGTGGGCAAAGATATATCCAATATCTATTGCGGCCTGCCCTTCTTTATTAACCAGGTGATTAACGGGCGCTACCTGGCAGGGGAAAGCGTCGGACTAAGCCTGCGGGGGGCGGGCAGCGCCATTACAAGCGGCGATACGGTTTCCTACGAGGTGCGGTTATACGGCCCCGGTGTTGAAAGCAGCCAAACAGCCCAAGCCGGGGCAGGGGATTTTTTGCCCGTGGTATTCGACCCGCTGCCCGCGGGAGAATACACCATGCTTATCAAGGCCGCCTGCGGCAGCTACAGCGACGCTTTGGAGTTACCGGTAAAAGTGGAGGAAAGCCTGTTGGTCACTCATCGCAGCCAAAGCGGGGATTTAAGCGGCGGCCTTGATATTAAGGCCAGGCGCTTTCCTGTGCGGTTGACCCTTTATGATATGGATAACCGGCTTTTTTACGACACGCTCTACAATTTGTTGGCTGCAGGCGGGCAAAGAGCCGACCAGCTGTTGGTGCGCGCTCTTGCCGGTAAGCGCCTTAACGCGCTGGAGGGCGATTCTTATTATGCGGAGGACCCGGATATTTCGGCGGAGGAAATAAACGCCTGGCGTTATGGCCTGCGTATTTTCCCTTACGCGGAAACAGACCCGCTGCTTACGGCCAAGGCGGCTGCTGTAGCAGGGCAGTTTTTGAATGCCCCGGCGCTAAAGGATTATTTTTTGGGTATGCTGACGGCGGAAGACAGCCTTACCGGGGATATCTGCGCCGCCTATATGGGGCTGGCGGCCCTTAGGGAGCCAATACTGCTGGAGTTGCGCGGTTTCTTCGCCAAGGCGCGGGATGACGAAGCCTTTATAACGGAGGACAAGCTGCATCTGGCTATAGGCCTGGCGCTTCTGGGAGATCATGCCGCAGCCGGGGAGTGGTACGAAAAAAATATCCGTACCGCGTTAAAAAGCGCCGGCGATACCCTTTACTTCGCCTCCGCCAAAGACGCTCACAGGGATTACGTTATCACCGCCGGAGCCGCTATGCTGGCTACCTTGCTTAACCATCCCGACCACCGGGGCTTGCTGGCTTATCTTAACAAGCAACGCTCTGCCACTTATGTGCCTCTTTTAGAGATCGCTACCTATATAAATAAATATGATCCCAAGCCGGAAAGCGCCGCCGCCTTAAGCTACAGTTTAAACGGACCTACCGTAAACGTAAGCTTTGCCGACAGGCCCCAGTTGTATCTGGAATTGGGAGAACAGCAGTTACAGGCGGCGGATTTTAGGGTAGAACAGGGAAATGTGGGCTATAGCGCCTTTTATTACGGCGGGCTGGAGGAAACGGAAAAAACCCTGCCCCAAGGGGTAAACATAAGTCGCAGTTTAAGCGCGGATACCCTTAAAATGGGGGAAACGCTTAGGGTGACTACCACCGTTACCTTCGATGATACC
>WRIA01000039.1 GCA_009782975.1 Clostridiales bacterium | reverse complement strand
CAAATAGAAGACAGATAAAAATCAGAGGGGCGGATTTCCGCCCCTTATTGTTAGAGGCAGGAAACATCACATAGAACTTAACTGGCAGGTAGATGCTATGCTTACTAATGAAGATACAATAGCGGCTATCGCAACACCGGCTGGTTCGGGCGGTGTTGGCATTATACGCATAAGCGGAAATAAGGCCCCTGAGATTCTTTCCGCTTTGTTTAAGCCTTATCAAGCCAAAACGCCCTGGCAGAGCCACCATTTATATTTTGGGCAGGTGATAGAGCCTAAAAGCGGTTTGGTGCTGGACGAGGCGCTGGCTGTACTGATGCGCGCGCCTCATTCCTATACTAAAGAGCAGGTGGCGGAACTGCATTGTCATGGCGGCCCGGCGGTGCTTTTTGGGGTGCTGGCGGCCTGCCTTGCCGCCGGGGCACGCTTGGCCGAAAGGGGCGAATTCACCCTGCGCGCTTTTCTTAACGGCGCCCTTTCCCTGGATGAAGCCGAGGCGGTGGCCGATCTGGTAAACGCCAAGACCTCCAAGGCGGCCCGAATGGCGCTGGAGCAGTTACATGGCTCCTTAAGCAGCCGGTTGGCCCCGTTGGAGCAAGAAATACTTGATATTCTGGCCAGTATTACAGTGGGTGTAGATTTTCCGGAGGATGCGGACGCCCCGGAAGCGGAGAATCTTTTGCCGCCTTTAGCGGCTTTGCGGCAGCAGACCGCTGCTTTGCTGGCAGGGGCAGATGCCGGGCGCATTTATAGGGAGGGCTTGGCTGTGGTTCTGGCCGGTGCCGGTAATGTGGGCAAATCCAGCCTGCTTAATCGCCTGTTGCATGCGGATCGGGCTATAGTTACCGCCGAAGCTGGTACAACACGGGATATTATAGAAGAAGCGCTGAATGTGGATGGCCTGCCCTTGTTGCTTTATGATACGGCGGGCTTAAGGGAAACAACGGAGCTTTCGGAGGCGGAGACCCAAGGCATAGAGCGCAGCCGCACTGCCTTTGCCGCGGCTCAGTTGGCGCTGATAGTGACCGATGGCACAGAGGGGCTGGATAATACCGCACGGGAACTGCTGGCGCGGCCGGTACCGGAAAACCGCTTGCTGCTGCTGAATAAGGCTGATCTGCTTGATATCCGGGATACCGCGGCGCGCCTTGGGGAATATACAAAAATTTGCCCCGCCGATGATATCGTCGTTATTTCGGCTAAAACAGGGTCGGGTATAGAGGAGCTTTTAATGAAGATCAAAGCTAAGGCCTTATCCGGGTTTGGGGAGGAGGGCCGGGAACCGCTGCTTAACAATATTCGCCATCAGCAGGCGTTGATGCGGGCTGACGCGGCCCTGGCTGACGCGGAGACCGCTTTGTTATCCGGTCTTACCCCGGATATGGCGGCCATAGATATGGAGAATGCTTATCAGGCTTTGGGTGAGATCAGCGGCAAAACCGCAAGCGAAGAGGTTTTGACCAATATTTTCGCTAATTTTTGCTTGGGTAAATAAGAATGGTCAGGAGAAAGCGCGCATGAATGGTTTACCGCCGTTGGCGCCGCAACAATATCGGGCCGGACAATATGATGTGATAGTTGTAGGCGCGGGCCATGCCGGTTGCGAGGCGGCCCTTGCTGCGGCGCGCCTGAATGCGCGCACACTGCTTATAACCATGAGCCCGGAAGCCACGGCTTTGGCCCCCTGTAACCCTGCTATCGGCGGACCGGCTAAAAGTGTGCTGGTGCGGGAAATAGACGCCTTGGGCGGTGCAATGGCACGGATAACGGACGCGGCCCAGATACAGGTACGGCGGCTGAATACCGGCAAGGGCCCAGCAGTACAGGCTTTGCGCGCGCAGATAGATAAAGCGCTTTATCAAAGGCTTATGCGCTGTTGCTTGGAAAAGCAGGAGGGCCTGGATCTGCGTCAGGGAGAGG
The DNA here is from genome assembly GCA_009782975.1 of Clostridiales bacterium. The sequence continues at coordinate 4,175 of WRIA01000039.1, read as the reverse complement.
TAAGTGGATTGTTGCTGGCAGATGACGGTACTGTGGCAGGTTGCGCTACCACCAGCGGAGCCGCCTTTGCCGCGCCCAACATTGTCGTTTGCAGCGGCACTTACCTTAACGGCCGAGTGATCATCGGCGAGGCGGCTTATCCCTCCGGCCCGCTTGGTTATCCCCCGGCCCTGCCTTTAGGCGCTAGCTTGCGGGAGCTGGGCCTGCCCATGCGCCGCTTCAAGACCGGCACCCCGGCGCGTCTGGATTCCCGCAGTATCGATTTTGATCAAACCGTCTGCCAGCCGGGGGAGCGCGGCCTTTATTTTTCTTATCTTACCCGGGAAGGAGAATTTGACCGCCCCAGTATGCCCTGCTGGCTGACCTATACCAACAGCCGTACTCATGATATCATCCGCGCCAACCTGCACCGCGCCCCCCTTTATTCCGGTGTTATAGAAGGCGTGGGGCCGCGTTACTGCCCCTCCATAGAGGATAAGGTGGTACGTTTTGCCCAGCGCGATTCCCATCAGATGTTCCTGGAGCCGGAAGGCGAGGGAGGACGGGAGTATTATGTGCAGGGGATGTCCTCCTCCCTGCCCGAAGAGGTACAGGTGGAGTTTTTGCGCTCCATCAAGGGGCTTACGCGGGCCGTGCTTATACGCCCGGCCTATGCCATAGAGTATGATTGTATAGACCCTTTGCAGCTAAAGCCAACTTTAGAACACAAAGGGATAGGCGGCCTTTTTATGGCAGGGCAAATAAACGGCACCTCCGGCTACGAGGAGGCTGCGGGCCAGGGACTGCTGGCAGGGGCCAACGCGGCGGCCAAGGCTTTGGGTTTGGAACCGCTGCTTTTTTCCCGGGATGAGGCATATCTGGGCGTACTGGTGGACGACCTGGTTACTAAAGGCACGGAGGAACCTTACCGCCTTTTTACTTCCAGGGCCGAATATCGCCTGCTGTTGCGGCAGGATAACGCCGACTTGCGCCTGTGCGAAAGGGGCTATAAGGCCGGGCTGGTGGATAAAGATCGCTGGGAAGTGTTTTGCGCCAAGCAAGAGCAGTTGAAGCAGGAAACAGCCCGTTTAAATGCCTGTCATCCCAAGCAGGCGGAGCTGGTCGCTTGGGGCATAGAGCCATTGCGGGAGCTTACACTGGTCACGCTTTTAAAGCGCCCGGAATTCACTTACGAGCGGATAGCGGAGATATTTCCGCCGCCCGTACCGGTAAGCTCCCAGGTTGCCGAGCAGGTGGAGATTTCCATAAAATATGAAGGATATATAGCCAAGCAACGAGAGCAGGTGCAGCGCTTTAAGCGTTTGGAGGAAAAGCTGTTGCCCGCGGATATAGATTACAACGAGGTGTACGGCCTTTCCAGCGAGGGGCTACAGAAGCTTTGCAGGCTGCGCCCTGTTTCCATAGGGCAGGCGGGCCGCATCAGCGGGGTTTCCCCGGCGGATATCAATGTGCTGCTTATATATCTGGAGAAGAAAAGATGACAGTTTTTGCGGATACCCTGTTATCCGGCCTCTTTGCGCTGGGTTTGGAGATTGAGGCTAGCATACCGTCTGCGCTGGAGGCTCATTGGCGGCTGGTGGCGGATCATGCTAAAAGGTTCAACCTGACCGCCATACGGGATGAGCGTGAGGCAGCGCTTAAGCATTATCTGGATTGTCTGCTTTTGCTGCCTTTGGCGCGGGAAGTTTTGGAGAAGAACCGGATACAAGGATCCGCCTCCGTTTTGGCGGCAGATATCGGCAGCGGCGCGGGCTTCCCCGGCTTAGTTTTGGCCTTGGCTTGGCCTGAAAGCAGTTGGCTGCTGCTGGAAGCCACTGGCAAAAAATGCGATTTTTTGCGCCTGTGCATAGAGGAGCTGCATATAAAAAATGCCCGCGCCTTGCCCTTGCGGGCGGAAGCTGCCGGACATGAACCGGAATTGCGCGGGCAATGCGCTTTGGTAACGGCGCGGGCTGTGGCCGCTTTGCCGGTGCTTCTGGAATATGCCCTGCCACTTTTGGCGGAGGGCGGGATATTTTTTGCCGCCAAAGGCCCGGCGCTTGCAGAGGAGGAAATAGCCTCCGCCAACGCTTTGGCAGTTTTAGGGGCGCAAGTTTGCAATAAGCGGGAATTTACTTTACCGGACGGGGAAAAGCGCGTTATTGCCAGTTATCGCAAGATAACACCCACGCCAAACAAATATCCCCGCCGCGCCGGTATGCCGGAAAAAAGACCGCTGTAATGATATTTTGGCTAATGTTTCACGTGAAACATCCCGCCCCAAATCAATGTTTCACGTGAAACATCAGCTATTTTTACTTACCGTTCCACACTTTTTACACCCCTGCTTCTTACTGTAGGATTGTCAAACATGTTGGACAGTCAGAGGGCAAGGAAAAGAATAGGGGAAAGATAATTAAGGGGACGCATGGGGATACGGTTTGCGCGATAAAGGTAGCGGCTTAGCTGGGCAGCAAAATCATTGAAAGAATAAAACGCGTGAGAGCTGTAGAAACGCTTAACATCCTCGCGATGAGAACGCTCAACCTTGCCATTATGTCGTGGAGTATATGGTCGTATCAGTCTGTGATTTATGCCACAGTGAGCAGCAACAGTCTGAAATAAAGTAGGTTTCTCCGTGGCATGAGGGATAAAACGGTTGGTGAACTCAGAGCCATTATCTGTTTGTACAGTCTCGATGCCAAAACCATGCCTTAAAAAGAACTGTTGAGCATGGACAAGAAAAGAGGCGGCAGAGAAGGTGGAATGGTCTTCAAAAGCTTCCAGGTAGCGGAGGCGAGAATATTCATCAATGGCAGTAAATTGATAATAGCGTTCACCAGGTGTACTGATGCAGGAAAGCGGTACAAACTTAACATCGATCTGGACTTTTTGCCCGGGATAAGTCATTTGTTCCATCTGTTTAGGGATATATTTCTGCTTCGCTTTAGGCTTAGAGAAGTATCCCATACGCTTCATAACGCGGTAAAGGCTGCCGGGATGACGAGTGTAGCCATGGCGCTGTAGCCGGTACCAAAATTCTAAGAGACCAAGATTTGGGTTGCGGCGTCTATGGTCGCGGATCAGTTTGAGTTCTGTTTCGGTATGTTGGTTCGGGTGGCAGTAAGGTTTTTTGGAGCGGCAAGCCAAGGATTGGATAGTGCCGTCGTAACGGTTAAGCCAGAAGTAGATGTAAGAGCGGGACTTATTGTATTTACGGGCGGCCTTGGCAACACCATTCTTGCGAGAATACTCGATTAGGGATTGTCTAAACCTCATGTCTTGTGTTATGCTTTTCATGCGGGAAATGGCACTCCTTTCGGTGATTTTGTGGGTTTGGTCACTTTCAACTTTACCACATGAGTCCTTTTCCCGCTATTTATTTTTCCTTGACCACCTTTTTGTCCAATATCTATTGTAACCCTACATTTTGAATAAGCTTATAGACTATTATGCCCTTGCAATAGAATTAAAATGATGTTATAATATCAATTATCAATAGGTTTTAAAATGTTGCCCGCGTTCCGATCGTTTTTCACTTTAAAGGAGACCGTTTGTGCCAAACGAGATACGTTTGAACAAGCAGGCAGGCGCGGCCTTAAAGAGCAAGATCAAGCTGGCCCGCGGCTATCTGGAGGAAGAAGAAGGCTGCCTGGCCGCGTCGGAGCGTCTGGCCGCCGGACTGCACTATGGCAACATGGCCCCTTGCCTGCGGGAAGCCCGGCGGGGCGCGGCGGATGCACTATACCGGCTGGAGGCTTTAAGCCGGGAATACGGGGAATACGAACGCGCCATAGAGGAGTTCGACCGGGAATCCGCCCGTCTGCTGAACGGCACGGCATTTACAATGGAAAAAAACACCCCTTTGGACAGTGTTTTTGTGGGGCCGCCGGTTATGGCAGACCCGCTGCCCAACAAGATGCCCCTAAGCGCGCAAGGGGCAGACCTGGCTGTGCGGGCTATATTTGAATCCCGTGGCTGCACGGTAGAATGGAACGCCGCGGACCGCACCATATCCGTAAGCAAAGAAGGCGAATACGGCGGCCCGCTTATATTAAGGGAAGGCATAGATTTTTACATAAAAAACGACCGGGCATATTTTTATAACAATTTGCGGGCCATAATGGAAGCAAAGGGCATAAAGGTGGACTACGCCAAAACCCCCGGCGGCGGTTCCGCAATAACGCTTTACACTC
>WRIA01000038.1 GCA_009782975.1 Clostridiales bacterium | reverse complement strand
GCCGCCCTTTATCTTTATGACCACGCCTTCAAACACCTGTATGCGTTCGCGGCTGCCTTCCACCACCTTAACATGGACCTGCACGGTGTCGCCGGGGCGGAAATCCGGAACCTCCCGCAGTTGTTCGCGCTCTATGGCGTCGATTATATTGGACATATATATCCTCCTTTTTCGTCGGCTGTTCATGCCCGTTTTTAAGCCTAGTGGCGCAAACCATGTGGTAAACGACTTAAACCAAGCGGCAGCGGACCAGCCCATAAACATACAAACGTAATTATAGCACAAAGCTTAAGCATATTGCAAGCATAAATTATTAAAAAAGTACTTATTCGCGTTTTTTTATAATAGGGTATCTATGATAACCCTGTTGCCGGCCCTTCGCTATGCTTAGGGGAACAAAAAAGATCAGTTTTTACAGGTTTTAAATTACATTTTTTCCGGCGCGGAAACGCCAAGTGCCTTAAGGCCGTTTTTTATAACCGTAGCCGCGGCAAAGGAAAGAGAAAGGCGGGCCGCGCTTAATGCGACATTATCGGAAAGCACCCTGCATTTATCGTAAAAATTATGGAACAGCGCCGCTACTTCCTGCAAATAGGCGGCAATATGGTGCGGCTCCCTTTGTAGGGCCGCCGTTATCACCTCGTCCGGAAAATCGGCTAACCGGCGTATCAAGGCGTATTCGCTTTCGTGGGAGAGTACGCCCAACTGCTCCCCTGTAAGAGGCATTTTGGGCAGGGCCAGCCCTTCCGCTTCCGCCGCCGCCACAATGGAACAAAAGCGGGCATGGGCGTACTGCACATAATAGACAGGGTTTTTAAGCGTCTGCTGCTTTGCCAGATCCAAATCAAAATCTATAAGGCTATCCGCCGAACGCATCACGAATATAAAACGCGCCGCGTCCCGTCCTACCTCCTCTACCAGCTCGTTTAGGGTAACATAGGTGCCGGTTCGCTTGCTCATCTTTATCACATCGCCGCCTTGTATCAGGCGGACGAACTGCATCAGTATCACTTCCAGCTGTTCGCGCCGGTAGCCCAGCGCCTCCATGGCTCCGCGCATACGCGCCACATGGCCGTGATGATCGGCCCCCCAAACATCTATAACCGTGGCAAAGCCGCGCTCAAATTTATCTTTATGATAGGCTATATCCGCCGCGTAATAGGTGGGCAGTCCGTTGCCACGCACCAGCACCTCCGGCTTTTCCTCGCCGAAGCGCGTGCAATCCAGCCACAGCGCCCCATCCTTTTCCAGCAGCCAGCCCCTGCCCTGTAATTCGTCTATCACGTTTTGTACCGCGCCGCTTTCGTGCAGGCTTCGCTCGCTGAACCAGCAGTCGTATCCCACGCCGAAACCGGCCAGGGCCCCGCGAATATCCGACAATTTGCGGTCCAAAGCATATTTTACCAGCCGTTCCCGCCGCTCCTGGGGCTCCATTTGCAGGTATCCGTCGCCTATCTCACTTACCAGCTGCGCCATTAACAGCGGCAGATCCTCCCCATGATAGCCGTCCTCGGGAAAGGGGATATCCTGTCCCAGTGCCTGCAAATAGCGGGCCTCCAGGGAAACGCCGAATTTTTCTATCTGATTGCCCGCGTCGTTTATATAGTATTCCCGTTGGCAATCGTAACCCGCCATATCCAGCAGGGAGGCCAAACTGTCGCCTATAGCCGCGCCCCGGGCATTGCCCATGTGCAATTCCCCCGTGGGGTTGGCGGAAACGAATTCCACCTGCACCTTTTGACCGCCGCCGGCATCGCTTGAACCATAGTTTTCCCCGGCGGCCAGTATTTCCGAAAGCAGCCCGGCCTGCCAGCCCCGGTTCATACGAAAATTGATAAAGCCCGGCCCGGCTATGCTTAATTCCTCCACTCCCGCGGCAGGAGCGTCGAAATGGTCGGAGATGGCCTGCGCCACGGCACGGGGATTTTGCCGCGCTTCCTTGGCCAGCAGCAACGCGACATTAGTGGCAAAATCGCCGTGAGCGGCTTCCCGGGGCGTTTCCACCACAAAAATGGGGGGTTTTGTAAAATCCAGCGCCCCGGCTGATCTGGCCTTTTCCAAAGCCTGCTGTATAGATAGGGCTATCTTTTCCCGGCGGCGGGAGATGGGGGTATTATAATAACTCATTATTTCCTCCTATTGCGGGCAAAACAGCTTCGTAAGGCGGCGTTGCCGAATTAATACACTTGTTTTTTGCCCCTTGTAAATGTCAGATATTATGTTTGCAGCGCCTTTTCTATGGCGTTAAGAACATTTTCGTAACCCGTGCAGCGGCACAGATGCCCGGATATCTCCCTGCGGATGTCCTCGCGGCTGTAGCTTTTACCGCTGCCGGCCAGTTCTACCGCGGTAAGTATCAATCCGGGGGTGCAAAAGCCGCATTGCACGGCGGCCTCCTCCACAAAGGCCCGCTGAACAGGGCTCAACTCGCCGTCCGGGCCGGTAAGGCCCTCCACCGTCAGCACAGATTTGCCGTCCGCCCACAGTGTAAGATATATGCAGGAGTTTATGGCGCGCCCGTCCAGCAGCACCGTACAGGCTCCGCATTCCCCCACCTCGCAGCCTTTTTTTACGCTGGTAAGCCCCAGTTGATAACGCAGGGTATCGGCCAGGCTTTCCCGTATATCTATGGCCAGTTTGCGCGGGCGGCCATTAACGGTCATATTTATTATTCGCTGCATCCTTACCGTCTCCTTTCCAAAGCCTGCTGCCAGGCTTTGACCAGCGCCCTTTCGGCAAGAACCCCGGCTATATGCAGGCGGAATTCCCTGGGGGCCCGCCAGGAATCCCTGGGGTTGATCTCCGCGCGCACCAGCTCCGCAACGCGCTGTACCGCCGGTGCTATGCGCAGGCCGGTCAGTTCCGCCTCCGCCGCCAAACAGCGCATGGGTACCGGCGCGGCCACCCCAAAGGCTATCCGTATCCTGGCGATACGCTGGCCGGCTTTATCCGGCTTTACCAGTATAGCACATCCCAGGGTAGCTATATCCATGGCTTCGCGCATGGCGTATTTTATGTAACAGCCGCCGCTTTCAGCGTAATTTGCATGTCGTATAATGATTTTAGTCAATATCTCCTGCGGTTCGCGGGCGGTCTGGCCCGGCCCCGTATAAAAATCCTTTATGGGCAGCAGGCGCTGCCCGGTAGTGCTTTGCAGCAAAAGCTCCGCTTCCAGAGTATGCAAAGAGGAGGAGGTATCGGCGCTGGTAACGCCATTGGCAACATTGCCGCCCACCGTTCCCATAACGCGTATCTGCGGGCCGCCCACCGTAGCGGCGGCCTGGGCAAGTATGGGGATATGGCGGCAGACCAGCGAGTGCTCCTGTATATCCCTAAAGCTGTTTAGCGGGCCTATAAGCAGGTCGCCATCGGCGTTTTCCTCTACGCCCCGCAGCTCTTTAAGGCCGCGGATGCTTAACAGCTCCCTGTAGGAAAGCTTGCCCTCGCGTATCTTTATCAGCACGTCGGTGCCGCCGGCGATGATGACGGCCTGCGGATGCCGCGCGGCCAAGGCCAGGGCTTCCCGCAAGCTTTTAGGCTGATAAATTTCTCTTATATCGAACATAACCCCTCACACCCTTCAAGCAATGAACAATTGCCGTTTTCGAAAAACAATACCGTTTCTTTAACTAAGAAAGACTGTTTCTTTGACTTAGAAAGACTGTTTCTTTGACTTAGAAAGACTGTTTCTTTGACTTAGAAAGACTGTTTCTTTAGCTAAGAAAGACTGTTTCTTTGACTAAATAAGACCGTTTCTTTATTTGCGCCGGCCGCTTTTATATAATACCCGCGGCCTTAAATGCCTTGACCAGCGCCTGCGGGTTCATGGGCAGGCTGTTAAAGCCTATTCCGGTAGCCTGCAAAAGCGCGTTCCTTATAGCGGCGGCCGGAACCACCGCCGGGGGCTCGCCCAAAGATTTGTTGCCGAAAGGCCCGCTTTCGTCGAAGGTCTGCGCAAAATCGGCGGCCAAGTTCGGCGTATCCAGGGCTGTGGGCAGCTTATAATCCAGCAAATTGCCGTTTAAAAGGCGCCCTTTGTTATCGTACAGCATCTGCTCGGAAAGGGCGTAACCCAAGGCCATGCTCATACCGCCATGCACCTGCGCGGCAGCCAGAGCCGGGTTTATCAGGCGACCGCTGTCATGCACGTTGATGATGTCAAGTATCCTGACCTTGCCCAGGGGCATATCCACCTCCGCTTCCGCAAAGCAGGCCCCAAAGGAGAAGGTGTTGTGCCGGCAGTGATAGGTGCTTTCCGCCGTAAGATGCCTGCTGTGCTTAAGGCTGTAAAAGGCTTCCAGCGCGATACCGGCCAGGGAAGCAAGGGCCGTTCCGCCGGTTTTTTCCACTATCTGCCGCTCCGCTATATCCAGTTCCCGCGCGGGGCGGCCCAATTCCAGGGCGGCAAAATCCAAGACACGCTCCTTAAGCAAAAGAGCCGTCTGCTTTACCGCCTGACCCGTAACATAGGTCTGGCGGGAGGCATAAGCGCCGGTATCGAAGGGCGCAACATCCGTATCCTGCGTGGACACTATATGTACGTCGCTTAAAGGAACTCCCAGCACATCCGAAGCCATCTGGCAAAACACGGTATCCGCACCCTGACCTATTTCCGTGGCCCCAAGCTGCAACTGCACGCTGCCGTCCTGATTCATTATCAGGCGGGCCGAAGCGGTCTCCAAGGAAACGGACCACACATTGGATTTATAGCTGAAAATCGCCATGCCTATGCCGCGCCGCACATCCCCGCTTTGCTTTTTGGCGTAACGGGCCCGTTTTTCCTTCCAGCCTATATGCTTGCCGCCCAGCTCCAGACATTCCGCCAGGCCGTTGCTTAAACAGGTGACGCCGGTGGGTACATCCACAAAGCCCTGGCGCATAACATTCTTCAACCTAAGTTCTATAGGGTCCAGGCCCAGCTTCAGCGCAATATCGTCCATGTGGGATTCCATGGCGAAGATGGTCTGGGGCACGCCGTAACCGCGCATGGCCCCTGCTGTGCCCCGGTTGGAATATACGGTAAGGGCCTCGCTATCCAGGGCCGCGTAGGGGTACAACTGGCGAAAGGAGCTTGCGGAATTTGCTATTATGGCATGTCCGTGAGAGGCGTAACCGCCCTGATCGGATACGGCGCGGAATTTACGCGCACGCAAAGTGCCGTCCGGCTTTACCCAGCTTTCAAGGTCTATATCCATGGCGTGGCGGCTGCGGGTGGAAGAAAATGTCTCCTCCCGGGAAAGCTCCAGCTTAACACAGCGCCCACCGGCCTGCATGGTCAAAAAAGCGTTTAAAGGCTCGTACAATACCTCCTGCTTATTGCCGAAGCCGCCGCCTACGTAGGGTTTTATGACCCGTATCTTGCCCCAGGGCAGGCCCAAAGCCTGACCTACAACGCGGCGCACTATATGCGGTATTTGGGTGGAGCTTACCACCACCACACGCTCATGCTCCATGTAGGCGTAGGATACGGGGTTTTCCATGTGGCATTGCTGTACTTGCTGGGTATGAAAAGTTCCGCTGACCCAAAGCAAGCCCTCCTCCACGCTTTTTATGGCAAAATCCGGGCTTACGCTGCCGGTACGCTTTAGTATGTTTTGCTTGTGTCCCGTATGTATCTCATCCGCGCCCTCCGCCATAGCCGCGCCCGCAGAAACAAGAGGCGGATATTCCTCGTATTCCACTTCTATCAGCCCCAGGGCGCGTACAGCGGTTGTCTCGTCTTCCGCTATAACCGCGGCTATGTCGTCGCCCCACTGGCGCACCCGCGTGTTTAGCATAAGGCGGTCGGCTACGTCCTGATGGCCCGGATCGGTGGACCAGGGATGGCCGGGCGTCGGATATGGATTTTGGGGCACGTCAAAGCAGGTAACTATCTTTACCACGCCGGGCAGTTCCAGCGCCTTTTCCGTGCGGATATCCTTTACCAGCCCATTGGCTATAGTGCTGTGCAGCACCTTGGCCACCAGATGGTCACGGGGCAGCAGATCGTCCGTATATTTGGCGCGGCCCGTAACTTTATCGTAGGCATCCACGCGCCGCACAGGCTGTCCTATGCTCATACCGGCCTCCTTGTTTACTTAGGTGTATGCTTTAGTTCATTCATCGTAAATCTATTTCTTCCCCGTTAACATATTTAGCCAGCAGATGCCGTTCGTCCGCCAGATATATCACACGCTCCAGTCTTTGCCCCAGTGTAAGCCCGC